>NZ_JBSVXS010000045.1:0-40953 GCF_054070155.1 Pseudomonas sp. SDT291_1_S447 | reverse complement strand
AGTTTAATCAATGTTGACTGATACACCGCTATCGCGAGCAGGCTCACTCCTACAGGGGACTTTCTTCGGTCAGAAGATCTGGGTGAACAGCCAGTAGAGGCTGCCCGATAGCAGAATGGCGGCGGGCAGTGTCAGCACCCACGCCATCAGCAAATTGCGGATGGTCTTCATCTGCAACCCACCACCATTTGCGACCATGGTTCCGGCCACGCCCGAAGACAGCACATGCGTGGTCGACACCGGCAAACCAAACATGTCCGCCGCGCCAATGGTCAACATCGCCACGGTTTCCGCCGAGGCACCTTGCGCATAGGTCAGGTGGGTCTTGCCGATCTTCTCGCCGACCGTCACCACAATGCGCTTCCAGCCAACCATGGTGCCCAGCCCCAGTGCGATGGCCACGGCGATCTTCACCCACAGCGGAATAAACCGCGTGGCGTTGTCGATCTGTTGCTTGAACAGTTGCAGTTTGCCGCTGGTGTCGGCGTCGAAATTGCCGACCTTGTTTTTGTCCATCAGGCGAATGCTTTCGCTGGCCAGGTACATGTCGTTACGCACGTTGCCCATGGCTTCAGCCGGGACTTTTGCCAGCGAACCGTAGCCTTTGACTTCTTCACCGATGTGCCCGGTGAGAGCGGCGAGGGCGGGGATCAGTTGCGGCGTGGCGTCCTTGCTGCGCACGTAATCGGAGAGCACCGCACGCGGATCGGCGGGCGTCGGCAGCGGTGCACTTTTCACCAGTGCTTGCTGGGTGACTTGTGCCACGGCGGCGAACTGCAGCGATTGCTCTTCCGGCATGGTGCGGTTCAAGGCGTAGGCCATCGGCAGTGTGCCGACCAGAATCAGCATGATCAGGCCCATGCCTTTCTGGCCGTCGTTGGAGCCGTGAGCGAATGACACGCCGGTGCAGGTCAGAATCAGCAGACCGCGAATCCACCACGGCGGTGGGGTGTTGCCTTCCGGCGCTTTATACAGCGAACGATTCTTCACGAACGCACGCAGCGCCAGCAGCAACAGCGCCGCGCAACCGAAACCTACCAGCGGCGAGAGCAGCAAGGCGTAACCGATTTTGGTCGCTTGCGCCCAATCGACGCCGCTGGTGCCGTCGCGGCCATGCATCAAGGCATTGGCCACACCGACACCGATGATCGAACCGATCAGCGTATGCGAAGACGACGCCGGCAAACCCAGCCACCAGGTGCCGAGGTTCCACAGGATCGCCGCGATCAGCAGGGCGAAAATCATCGAGAAACCGGCGGAGGAACCGACCTGCAGAATCAACTCCACCGGCAGCAAAGCGATGATGCCGAACGCCACCGCGCCGCTCGAAAGCAGCACGCCGAGAAAGTTGAAGAACCCCGACCAGACCACCGCGACATTGGGTGGCAGCGAGTGGGTGTAGATCACCGTTGCGACGGCGTTGGCGGTGTCGTGGAAACCGTTGACGAACTCAAAGCCCAGCGCAATCAACAGCGCCACACCGAGCAGCAGAAACGGCGTCCACGTGGTGACCACCGTGCCGAGTTCGTGCATGTCGTGCATCAGGCTGTAGGCGGTGAACAGCATCCCCATCGCCAGCACGGCGAAAAAGATCACGTAGGTGAATGGGCCGGTTTTCTTGTCGAGGGCAGGCCTGCCGCTGGCGGCGGACGCGGGGCTGGCGGTCAGGGAGGGAGTAGCCATGAGCGGACAATCCTGAGCGAGGGAAGGAATGTCGCCCATGATCGTTGCAGAATGTTACAGAGAGACTGCGTCAGGTCAGTGTTTGGGGTTTTAGCTCCACCGCTGATCCGAAGACTGAAGAAGATCCCTGTGGGAGCGCGGTGGCAATGCGTTTTGTGGTCAGTAATCGCCTCTTTTACGAAACGCCCAACGCCCGGCAATCACGGTAAACGTCGCCACCAGCGCGACCAATATCCAGAACCCTTCCGGATCCTGCGACAACGGCACGCCACCCACATTCATTCCGAAAAAACCGGCAATGATGTTGATCGGCAACGCGAGCACAGTCACCACCGTCAGAGTAAACAGCGTGCGGTTGCTTTGTTCGTTGAGGTTGGCGGCGATCTCTTCCTGCAACAGTTTGATCCGCTCGCCGAGGGCGGTGAGGTCGTTGATGATCAGCGCAAACTCCTCGGTGGATTTGCGCAGCTCCTTGACGTCCTCCTTCTGCAACCAGGGCGGCGGCCGGTTGAGCAGACGCAATAACGAACCCGGTTCCAGTGCCAACAGCCGTTGCAGACGCACCAGCACCCGCCGGTTGGCACCGAGTTCGGCGCGATTGGTCGACAGCCGCGAGGAAAGCAATTCGTCCTCGACCTGGTCGACGCTCATGCTGGTCTTGCGCACGATCTGCGTCAGCACTTCACCTTGATCGCGCAGCAGGTGCACGAGCAATTCCGAGGGCGAACGAAAGCGTTCGCCAGCCTTCACAGACGAGCGCAATTTGTCCACCGAGTGCAGCGGTTGCAGACGTGCACTGACGATCAGTTTGCTGCGCACACAGACCCACAGTGTCGACACGTCCGAAGAGACCATGCTGCTGAGGTTGAACACCACATCGTTAACCACCGCCAGCAACGCCGAGTCGACATGCTCGATACGTGTCGAACGCGAGCCTTCGTGCAGCGCCTCGAAAAACTCTTCGGGCAATTGCAGATGACTTTTCATCCAGCGCTCGCACGCCGCATGCGCCAGATTGAGGTGCAGCCAAAGGAATTCACCGCTGTCGCTGTCGTCCTGCAAACAGCGCAATGCCGTCGCCGAATCGACTTCGCGGCCACGTTCGCCGGGCAGGAAACGAAAGCCGTAGAGCAGGCCAAACAGATCAGGATCGCGATGACTGATGTCGAGGCTGTGGTTCATGACGGCTCGCTGCGAGGAGGGCATCCGGGGCGGGTTTTACAGATTCACCTGAGCCGCATCATCGCAATGTCACATGACGTTTTTGTGACAGCAAAGTGACGTCAAATCAGCGACTTACCGACGGTCGGATTTTCTTCAAGAAGCGCTCTGGTGCGCCGATCACGCTTGGGTTACGTTGCGCGCGCTTGGCCATGAGCCAAGGCTCGCCGACATGGATGTCCGGCAAAATTTCACGCCTTACCGGGCGTGCCTCATCCCTGTCTTGAGTATCTTGCGATGCTGCAAAAATCCCTGAGAGCGCAAATTCTCGCCTTGCTGAGCGGCAGCCTGCTGGCGGTGCTGTTGATTGCGCTGGCCTGTTTTCATTTCCTGTCCAACGGCGTGCAAAGCTACAGCCAATTGATCGCCGGTCCCCTGCACACCTCGCAACTGATCGACGAAGCCAACCTGCAATTCAAGGTGCAGGTGCAGGAATGGAAAAACGTGTTGTTGCGTGGCAAACAACCGGCGGATCTGGCCAAGTATTGGGGTCAGTTCGAAGATCGCCAGCGCGATGTGCAGAAGATCCTCGGAGAACTGGCCGGGCAGAAAGGCATCGAGCCGAGTCTGAAAAACCGCATCGAACGTTTGCGTGATGAGCATCGTCAGTTGGGTTCTGCGTATCAGAAGGGACGTGATGCCTACGTGGCCGCCGGTGGTGATCCGACGGTGGGTGACGCGGCGGTCAAAGGCGTTGACCGTGCCGCCAGTGATCAGATGAGCGAACTGGTCGCCGAGTTGCGCAAGCAAGGCACCGCGCAGTCGGCGCTGATCAGTGCCGAGGCTGATCGCACCGTGTGGCTGGGGCTGCTGGTGATGCTCGCGTCGGGTCTGCTGATCGGTTTGTTGAGCCTGTGGCTGGTCAACCGCAACCTGGTCGAGCCGATCCGCAAACTCATCGATTACGTCACCCAATTGAGCCGAGGCAAACTGGCCGAACGTGTGGTCAGTGACCGCCAGGACGAGCTGGGCAATCTCGCCGCTGCGGCCAACACCCTGCGTGATTTCCTCGCCGACACCTTCACCCGTTTGCAACGCAGCGCGTCGGATCTGGACAGCGCCAGCGGTGAGTTGAACGCGATCGCCACGATCATGGCCGGCGGCACCAACGAGCAGTTCAATCGCACCGATCAAGTGGCCACGGCGATGAACGAAATGTCCGCCACTGCGCAGGAAGTGGCCCGCCACGCCGCTGATGCTGCGCGTGCTGCCGACGATGCTGACCAGTCTGCCCAACAGGGTGAAAAGGTCATGCAGAGCACCATCCACTCGATCACCCAGATGCGCGGCGAAATCGCCAACACCGCTACGGTGATCCGTCGTCTGGAAGCCGACAGCGGTCGTATCGGCAAAGTGCTGGAAGTGATTCGTGGCATCGCCGAACAGACCAACCTGCTGGCGCTCAACGCTGCGATCGAAGCGGCGCGCGCCGGTGAGGCCGGGCGTGGTTTTGCTGTGGTTGCCGATGAAGTGCGCAACCTCGCACAGCGCACCGCCGAGTCGATCATCGAGATCAACCAGATCATTCAGAGCGTGCAAACCGGTGCGGTGGACGCGGCGCAAGCCATCGACAGCGGCCAGACGCGCAGTGACGAAAGCGTTGAGCAGGTGACCCAGGCCGGTGCGATGCTGGAGCGCATCACCCACGCCGTGGAAGCGATCCGCGACATGAACCGTCAGATCGCTACCGCTGCTGAAGAGCAGACCTCGGTGGCCGAAGACATCTCGCGCAATCTCACCGAAATCACTTCGATCGCCAGCACCAACCTCGACAATGTGCAGCGCACCGAAAGCGCCAGCCAGAACCTGCATGGTCTGTCCGGGCAACTGAATGAAGTCACCGCGCGTCTGAGCGCCTGAGGCCATTGACTGTGTACCGATTCGGATACCGAGTCGGTACACAGTCGATCTCAAATTGATGCGGCCAGTGTCGATGACCGGTTATCTATAACCGGCATTGGAGCCTTTTCATGGTCAGCATCACTACTGTTTCGATCAATCAGACCGTCACGACACCGACCAGCAAAACGTCAATCAGTGACGTTGGTGACGACACGTCTACTTCAGCAACCGCCAGCACGGGCGCTACGCCCGATACCGGTAAGGTCGCCGCCGGTGGTGGGGCGGCGCCGGCGGGTGACAGCAGTTCCAGCAGCAGCGAAGAATCGGATTCGGTGAAAGAACTGCGCAAGCAGATTGCCGAACTGCAGAAGCAATTGCAGGAAGAACAGCAAGCGTTGCAAGCGGCGCAGGCGAAGCAGGAAAGTTCGGATGCCAAGGCTGCGGAAGTAGCCGCCGCACAAGCGCAGATCAGCGCTACCTCGGCCTCCCTGTCAACCGCTACCGCCTCGCTGTTGCAGGCGTTGCAGGATTCCGATTCGAGCACCTCGGGTTCGCTGGTCAGCACCTCGGCGTGATGCCCTTTCCCCTCACCCTAGCCCTCTCCCAAGGGAGAGGGGACTGACCGTGGTGACTATTCGAGGTACGCCGACCTGAAATATCGAGTCGCACTCAGGTCCTTGTTGTTTTCCTGATCGGCTGCAAGATTGCGAGGCTAACCCAGGTCTTGAATGACCCCCGATCGGCTTTCTATTCCCTCACCTTAGCCCTCTCCCAGAGGGAGAGGGAACTGACCGTGGTGACTATTCGAGTTACGCCGACCTGAAATATCGAGGCGCACTGGGGCTTTGAAAGGACCCCGATCGGCTCCCTTTCCCCTCGCCCCCTTGGGGGAGAGGGCTGGGGTGAGGGGGAGAAAATCTCACTGACAACACGTCAACCATGCCAAACACCAGACACAAAAAAACCGCACGATCTTTCAATCGTGCGGCTTTTGGTGGTGCGTTCAATCAAGTGTCTTGCTTGTTGCTCAACACCTTGCCAGTGGTCGCATCAAAGTCCACATCGAACTCTTTACCATCAGCAGTTTTCAATTCAACTTCATACTCATAACCATTGAAGTGGTTATCCAGATCCGTGTCAGTGATAGTCGCACCCGGATGCAGTTTCAGTGCTTCGGCGTTCATCGACTCCAGCGACTTGATCTTGCCCGACTTAACCAGTTCAGGAATCTGGTCAACGCGAACATCAGCTTGGGCCAAGCCAGCGGTAAGAGTCAGGGCAGCAGCGGTAAACAGGGCAGTCAAAGTTTTCATCGGTTCGTTCCTTGGGGTGATTCGTTTAAGTGGCCTCAGGTTAACCGGCACAACTTAACTCACCCTTAAAATCCCAAACCCAAACAAAACGGGCAAGCCCTGCACCTGCACAGAACCTGTGGAAGTGTGGCTTGCCCGCAATGAAGACGCCTCGATTTCAGATCAGAAACCGTTGTTCTTCAACACCTGATCAACACTGCCAGCTGCCGGGCGTTTATAGAATTTCAACAGTTCGCTGGCACGGTTGGTAAAGATGCCGTCGACACCGGCCGCCATGACTTTCTCGAAGTCCACCGGCTCGTCGACAGTGTAGACGTGCACCAGCATGCCCTGGTCGTGGGTGTATTGGTTCATCCACGGTTGCACCAGATCCGAATAGCTCTGGTCGCCACCCTTGGTCAACTTCGCCGAAGGGCCGGTGCCGATCGCACCCTGGGCCTTGGCGTAATCCACCCATTGTTTGAATTCGGCTTCGGACTTCGGCTCTTGCTTGCCGTAGAAAACGTTTTTGTCTTTCTCGCCGGATTCGGCAAACGTCACTTTCGATTTCGGCTCGATGCTGCCTTCGCCCACCCACAACAGGAGGATTTTCGGCACTTGCGGCATTTCTTTTTCCAGCAGTTCGAGGCTGTTTTTCTCGAACGTCTGCAGGATCACTTTGCCTTTACCCTGACCAACACCCAGCGCACTTTTCGCCAGTTTCGAACCGGCCGGGCTCAGCCAGCCACGATCCTGGAGTTTTTCCTTGAGGTCTTTCTCGATCCCGGGAAACAGCTGCGGCTCTTTGGTCTCGATGTACAGGCCCGGCTTGTGTTGCGGATTGGCCTGGGCGATGTCGATGATTTCATCGAGGGTCAGAATTTTCAGTCCGGCGTAGGACGGGCGGGCGCGATCCGGGTACTTGGCGTTGAACCAGCTGCCGGCATCGAGGGTTTTCAGTTCGGCCATGGTGAACGCGGTGGCCGAGGCGTCTTTGCGCTCCGGAAACTTGCTGGCAACGTCAGTGGTGCGTTGCAGGTTGTCGTCGTGCAGGGCGAACAGCACGCCGTCCTTGCTGCGCTGCAGGTCCATTTCCAGGTAATCGGCGCCCAGGTCGCGAGCCAGTTTGTAAGACGCCGCAGTGGATTCCGGTGCATCGAAAGACGCGCCACGGTGGGCGATAACCGCCGGGTGCGGGATGCCGTTGGCGGCTGCGAGCGCTTTCGGATCGGTTTGGCTGGCGGCGTGCGCCTGACCGAGGCCGAGCAGCAGGCTCAGGACCAGAGCGCTTTTGGTGAAAGTAGCGGGCATGTTCGAGTTCCTTTCGCAGGGCATTTTCAAAGACGTACCTTTTAACAACTGAAGCGCTCGGGTGCTATCGCAGGACCGACATAAACGTATTAAAAGCGATTTTTCCTGCACTTTTGTGGCGCGGTTTGCAGTACGCTTGCCCTCGGCAGACGTCCCGGCAGAGGGCGCGCCGCTCAGTTGCCCTGCGTGTAAACCATCGATCATTTTTCGTGAGGTTTACCATGCGCATCACCTCCCAACTCATCTGCCAGGCCGCCGACGATCTCAAGGGTTTTGTCGGCCTTAACCGCAAAACCGGTCAGTACATCGTGCGCTTCAGCGAAGATTCGTTCGGCATGGACGTGGCGGATGACGGCATTATTCCTGTGAACGAATTCGTCTGGGCGCCGGCGACAGCGCAGACCATGACGCTTAAACGCGAGTTGATTCAGTTGTTGCTGGATCAGAATATTGATGACCGAATCAACATCACCGAGCCGTTGCGCGTTTACATGAGCAAGGTTGACGTGCCGGAGATTGAGGCGGTGCGGAGTCTGGTGCGGGGCTGAAGTTTTGCAGGGGCCGTGCAGGCCCCATCGCGAGCAGGCTCACTCCTACAGGGGATCTGCGTTCGCCACAATCCAAATGTAGGAGTGAGCCTGCTCGCGATAGGGCCAGTGAGTACACCGCGTTATTCACTGCCCGAACCGATACTCACGCTCCACCCGACACACCCGCGTATGAAACGCCGAATACCATTGCGAACGACCACGCGCCTGAATCTCCCGATGCTCAGGATGCTGCCGCCACGCCAGAATCGCCGCTTCGCTCTGCCAATACGACACCGTAATCCCGACGCCATCGGCTCCTCGAACCGACTCAACCCCAAGAAACCCCGGCTGCTCACTCACCAACGCAGCCATGCGCTCAGCCGCCTCGGCATAGCCGTTGTCACCCTCGGTGCGAGTCGACGTAAAAATCACCGCAAAGCAGGCAGTCATCAACGTGTCTCCGCGCAAGCTTCAACAAACGCGCGCACCAGCGGCGGCATCTGCCCTTTGAGCGCCGCGCGTTCCGGTTGAAACAACGTCGCGACAAAAAACCGGTGATCCTTGAGTTCGATCGCGCGCAAATCCCCTGACGAATCATGCCCGACTGCCTGTAGCCGATCGTTCAACAGTTCCCGTTCGAACAGCGGATTCACACCGAAGCGGCAGCGATAGCCTTCACGAATCTGCGACGTTTCGTACGCCTTGGCGATCAACGACCCGGGAACCAAGTGAATACTGTCCACCGCTTCGACCAGCGAACAGGTCAACGGCGTGAGTACCGCGCGTTCAGAGTCGGGCGATGTTTCACCGTGTTCCGCATCCTCCCAACCCAACACGTTGCGGGAAAATTCCAGCACTGCATGCTGAAAACCACCGCAGGTGCCGAGGAAAGGGCGCTGCTGTTCGCGGGCAAAACGGATCGCCCGCAATGCGCCGGCTTCACTTTTGTAAGGACTGGCGGGGACGCACCAGAAACCGTCGAACCGCTCGAGCGGCGTATCGGCGTGGATCTGCTCGGTGGGCAACCATTCGAATTGCACGTTGCGGTTGAGGTGTTCGGCGACCAGCCCGAGGGCGACGGGAATGGCTTGGTGGGCGGTGACCTGCGGGTCGTAATCGCCAATCAGGGCGATACGGATGGCGCTGTTTTCCATGGAGGTTCCCTGCGCTTGTTGATTGATGGCACTCACTATAGATTGGCGTTCACGCACTCAATATGGGCGTTTACCCAAGTGATCAATGCAGCGACGCACTATCAGCTCGACTACCCCGATCTCGCCCTGATTCTGGCCTTGGTACGAGGCGGCTCTCTGGCCCGCGCTTCGCAGCTGTTGAAGGTCGACGTGTCGACGGTGTTCCGCGCCGTGCGCCGTCTCGAAGCCGCACTCGGTCAGCAACTGTTCGAAAAAAGCCGCGCCGGCTACCTGCCGACGACGTTGGCACAGACACTGGCCGAGCAAGCCGAACGCGCCGAACAGGCGCTGGAGGCCGCGCGCATTGGTGTAGAGCAGGGCGGTGAAGTGGTCAGCGGCACGGTGCGCCTGACCTGCACCGATTCCGTCTTGCAAGGTTTGCTGCTGCCGGCGCTGGCGCAGTTCATGCCCAATTACCCAGCACTGACCATTGAGCTAAGCACCTCCAACGATTTCGCCAACCTCAGTCGCCGCGATGCCGACATCGCCCTGCGCCTGACGCGTACACCGCCCGAGCATCTGGTCGGACGGCAACTGGCGAAGATTTCCTACCGGGTCTGCGCCAGTTCGCGCTATCTGCAGAATGTCGATGCGTCGGATCTGGCCGCGCTGACCTGGATCGCTCCGGACGACTTTCTGCCCGATCACCCAACCATCGCCTGGCGTCGGCAACACCTGCCCGGCGTGACCCCGAGCTATCGTTGCAACAGCATATTGTCGGTAACCGAACTGGTTCGCGCCGGCCTCGGCGTGGCGGCATTACCGGACTTTCTGATCACCGAGGGTGTGCAGGCGTTGAGCGAGCCGCTGCATTGTTATGACACCGCGCTGTGGCTGCTGACCCGCCCGGATTGCCGGGCGTTGCGCTCGGTGGTGACGTTGTTCGATGAATTGGGGCGGGCGCTGCGTTTGCCGTGATCAGCGCTGCGGGTTCTGGCGCATGTGATCGTGCAACTCGCTGGTCAGGCCGGCGATGCGTTCGGTGAGGTTTTTGGTCATCTCGGTGAGGCGGGTGTTCTGCTCCAGCAGCTCAAGCAGTTGCGCGGTGTTCTTCGCCGCTTGGGCCTGACGCTCGGTATTGGCCTGTGCCAGGTCTTCACGATGTAGTGCGTCAGCATCGGCCTGCGCCTTGTCGCGGGCAGCCTGGCGTGTTTGTGCGAGCAGAATCAGCGGCGCGGCGTAAGCCGATTGCAGGCTGAAAGCGAGGTTCAACAGGATGAACGGGTAGACGTCGAAGGTGGTCACGCCAAACACGTTGAGGCAGACCCAAAACAACACAATCAGGGTTTGCGCGCCGAGAAACATCGGCGTGCCGAAGAACCGCGCAAACGCCTCGGCGCGCAGGGCGAACGTGTCGTTACCGAAGGTGGTACTGAGGTGGGCGTGGGGGCGGTGGAAGCGCAGGTGATCGACGGGAGCTGTTTCAGGCGATGCGGGTTTTTCAGTGGTCATGGTGCACTCGGCAGGGCGTGGGACGTGTAGTCACTATAGCCCTGCGTTGTGGCGACCGGCCCCTTCGCGAGCAAGCTCGCTCCCACAGGATCAGCGGTCGGAACACAAAACCCGTGGTCGACTCAATCTCTGTGGGAGCGAGCTTGCTCGCGAAGGCAACGACGCGGTCTACCTGCCTTTAACCCGGGGCCCGCTCATTGGCAAACATGCTCACCGCATCCACTGCCTCACTGGCGCCATCACGAATCTGCAAGATCACCGTCCCCGCCTGATTCGCCAACTCGACCCCTTCCGCCGCGCGCCCGCGGGTGCCTTCCATGCTCTTGATGGCTTGGCGGGTCTCGTTCTGGATCAGCCCGATCATGCTGGAAATCTCCGCGGTCGAGCCGCTGGTTCGAGCCGCCAATTGCCGCACTTCGTCAGCGACCACGGCAAAACCGCGACCCTGTTCACCGGCGCGCGCTGCTTCGATCGCAGCGTTGAGCGCCAGCAGGTTGGTCTGGTCGGCAATCGCGCGGATGGTGTTGACGATGGCGGTGATCTGCTCGGAGCGTTCCCCCAGTTGTGCAATCAGCGTTGAAGACTCAGCAATGTCTTCGGCGATTTCACGCATTTCGCTGGCGGCTTGCTGGATCACCTGCGTACCTTGCTCGGCGACTTTTCGGGTTGCCACGGAGATGTGATACGCCGCGCTGGCACTGCGCGCGTCCTGTTCGTGTTGCTCGACCCGGGCGGTCACGTCGGAGGCGAACTTCACCACTTTGCACAAGCGCCCGGCAGCGTCATAAACCGGGTTGTAGTTGGCTTCGAGCCATACGGTTTGCCCGCGTTTATCGACGCGTTCGAACTGACCCTGGAAAAGCTCGCCCTGGTTCAAGCGCCGCCAGAAATCTTCGTAGGCGCTGCTGTTGACCAGTGCCGGCGTGCAGAACAAACGGTGATGTTTACCTTTCAGCTCGGCGAGGTTGTAACCCATGCGCGTCAGAAAATTCTGATTGGCCGTGAGAATACTGCCGTCGAGGTTGAATTCGATGACCGCCATTGCCCGGTCAATCGCCTGCAACTTGGCGTTGGCTTCGCTTTCCTGCTGCACCTTGGCGGTCACGTCCATCGCGTACTTGACCACTTTTACTACGCGCCCCGAGGCATCCTTGATCGGGTTGTAACTGGCTTCCAGCCAGATTGGCTGGCCCTTGCCGTCGACCCGCTCAAACGTACCGGACTGAAACTGGCCATTTTTCAGGCGTGACCACAAATCAGTGTACTGAGCACTACGGCCGAACTCTGGCGTGCAAAAGCGTCGATGCGGTTGGCCGATCGCTTGTTCGGCGGTGTAACCCATAGTCTTGAGAAAGTTGTCATTGGCACGCAGCACCACGCCATCGAGGTCGAACTCGATCACCGCCATCGAGCGATTGATCGCATCGAGCAGGCCGGCTTGTTCGGTGAGGGTGCGCTGAAGATCGTCGATGACGGATTTGTGGCGATTGAAGAACATGTTCGCACTACTCTGGAAGTGGGGAGGATCAAGGATTCAGTCCCTATTTCCGCGCCGGCAGACCGAATGCGCGGACGGCATTCGGCAATGACTGCTCAATGCCAGTATTCCTTAGCTGGCAGATGGCTACTTATACAAAACTTCATAAACTTGTACAAGAGAGTAATTATTTGTAATTTTGTATAACTTTTCGGGCGTCGGTGTTGTCCGCCGCGCCCTTGCTCAAGGCAACGCTGATGGTGTTGAGGTCCTTGTTTTTAGCGGTTTAGAGCGCTTTGTCGACATCGTTCAGCCAGTCGAGGGCATCCTTGTACAAGGATTTATAGCGCGCCAAACCGATACTAAGGCCCACTCGCAACTCTGGCACTTGCGGATGACAGCATGAATTCAATGCTTGACCCATCGCGCCATCAACCCTCCAGGCCTCATGCAGCGGCAACTGGCAGGGTCACGCAGAGCGGGTTACAGGAGACGGGCGGATTAGCGTTGATAGCAGGCGAGAAACATTTCCAGTGCCGATTCGGCGACGGTGTTCTGCATCTCGACATCGAGGGCTGCGCGGCCCATCGACATCTGTGGCCAGAAACCAAAGGTTTTGAGCAACCCTTGGACCTGATGCGCGGCGAACTCCGGATCGACCGCTTTCAGTCGACCGTCAGCCTGCGCGGCGCGAATCCACACAGTCAGACCTTCCTCGCGTTCACCCATTCGCTCGACCATGTTCTGCGCGCGCTCCGGCGAATGAATGGTCGCAGCAATTGCTACTCGGGCCAGGGTCAGAAAGTTTTCGTCGGCCATCAACTGCATTTTGGCCTGAAGCATTTGCCGCAACTGATCACGTAGAGGCTGATCGCGGTTATAGACGACCGATTGCTCGGCGCTGATTCGTGCCCACAACTGGTTGAGAATTTCGGCGAACAGCTCTTCTTTGCTGGGGAAATGGTTGTACACCGTGCGCTTGGATACACCGGCGGTGGCCGCGATTTTGTCCATGCTGGTGACTTCGAAACCGTTGGCACGGAATTCGGCAATCGCCGCTTGAATAATGGCTTCGCGTTTACGGTCGGTGAGGCGCTGTGGAGCTGTCATGAGTACGCTTCGGCAGAGAAAAGATGAAATTACACTTGGCAGTTTACTTGTCATCCGCTTTGATGCAACCTAGAAACTACACCGATCAGTGTAATGTTGCGTTAATCCTCGCAACTTAAAAAACAGAAGTTCGGCCTATGCGTGCAGCTTTGGCCATTTATCGTCCCACCGTGGAAAAACCGCGAATTGCGCGGTTTTCCTGGAGTCATTCAGTCATGGCCAATCCAGTTTCGATCCCGGATCACACATCCACGCCTGAAGCCTCGCGGCAGCATCAGGGGCTGTTTCGCAATCACGCACCGGTTCAGCGCGAAGGCGTGCGCAAAATGCTGCGGATCATGTGGAACATGATTTTCCACAAACCGCGCAACACCCGGCCCGCCGCGCCTATCCCGGTGCAAGCGTTGACCCGGGAAGAACTGCTGGCAGCGCCCAATCACAGCGTCTTTCGCCTCGGTCACTCGACCTTGCTGCTGAAGCTGCGCGACAAATTCTTCATCACCGACCCGGTCTTCGCCGAGCGCGCATCGCCAGTGCAGTGGGCCGGGCCGAAACGCTTCCACCAGCCGCCGATCAGTATCGACCAGTTGCCGCCGATCGAAGCGGTGATCCTGTCGCACAACCATTACGACCACCTCGATTACCAGGCCGTGCTCAGACTGGCCGCCAAGACCAACCTGTTCCTGACCCCGCTGGGCGTCGGCGACATCCTGATCAAATGGGGCATCGATGCCAGCAAAGTCCGCCAGTACGACTGGTGGCAGGGCGCCGAGATTGCCGGCATCCGTTTCGTCGCCACACCGTCGCAACACTTCTCCGGCCGTGGCCTGTTCGATGGCAACAGCTCACTGTGGGCGTCCTGGGTGATGATCGACGGCGACACCCGTATCTTCTTCAGCGGCGACAGCGGCTACTTTGACGGCTTCAAACGCATCGGCGAACAGTACGGCCCGTTCGACCTGACCCTGATGGAAACAGGCGCCTACAACGTCGAATGGCCGCACGTGCACATGCAGCCCGAAGAAACCCTGCAAGCGCACATCGACCTAAAGGGCCGCTGGCTCTTCCCGATCCACAACGGCACCTTCGACCTGGCCATGCACGCGTGGCACGAACCGTTTGACCGGATTCTGGCACTGGCGTGGGAACGCAGTATTTCGATTACCACGCCGCAGATGGGTGAGGCGTTTAACATCGCTCAGCCGCAACGCGGGGAGGCGTGGTGGTTGGCGGTTGAAGGGGAGAGTGAGGGTGTGGTGCAGAACGCCTGATAGATCTTCGCCAGTTCGCCCCTTCGGGGGCGATTGTCTTACTCAGCCATCGCAAAATCCCCACGCCCCATCGCTTCCGACGACACGCCCTGAACACTCGCACTACGCCCCGGTGCAAACCCGGGAAAGAACACCAGCCCCTGCGCCTCGAACCGGTAAGCCAACGCCAGTCGCGCCGCATCCGCTATATCCTGCTGCGCTTCAAACCGTTGAATGTCTTCAACCGAAACTTCAGCCTCCCGCGATAGCTGTTCCACGCTCCAGCCCAGCATTGCTCGGGCCTGGACGCAGTGCGTCGGGGTGAACTGGAAAAGGGCAATGCGTTCGAGGATGTGGTTCATCGCAAGAGAGGCCATGGTGTGCTCCGGGCTCAAGAGTGCTGATTGAAAATGTACTGTGTTTTTGTACAGTTGTTTTCGGCCGGGATCAAACGCATTTTTTGATTTGCCCTAATTCGCTGCCTGCAACCAGACGGACGGTGCCTGCCCGAGGATCCGCCGGAACATTGTCGAGAACGCCGCCGGGCTTTCATAACCGAAGTCCAGCGCGATACGCGTCACCGCTTCACCCGCGGCCAGTCGCGCCAGCGCCAGGACCACGCACGCCTGCTGTCGCCATTGCCTGAAACTCAATCCGGTCTGTTGCCGAAACATCCTGTTGAAGGTGCGCAAGCTTATGTGTAACTGCTCGGCCCACTGCTGTGGAGATTGATGGGCGCACGGCTGATGCAGAAAGGTCTGACACAGGGATAGGAGCTTTCCGTCAGTCGGTAGCGGAATGTGCAACGGCAGCGGCGCACTGCGCGTCAGTTCATGCAGCAAGAGATCGATCAACACGCCATCGCGCCCGTCCAGGTCGTAGGCCAGCGGCACCTCCACCGCCTCCATCAGCAAATGCCGCATCAACGGCGACACACTGATCACCTGGCAGCGCTCGCCCAAATCCACCGCGCCCGGTTCGATATACACACTGCGAGTGCTGACCCCGAGCATCAACACCTCATGCGCCACCCCCGGCGGAATCCACACCGCCCGCTGCGGCGGCACTACCCAGTTACCGTCATGGGTGCTGACTAGCATCACACCCGTCGCGCCGTACAACAACTGCGCCCGCCGATGCGTGTGAAGGGGCAGCAAGTGACCGTGGGAATAATCCGTACCGATCGCCACCACCGTGCGCGGCGTGTCATCCAGCAGATTGATCGAAACATTGCGCATCTGGCGTTTCCCGGTGGTTGGCGTAAACGCAAGTATTATTGGCTGACTTGCTGAAGCAGGCCAAGCGATGCCGTTCTATCGTCGACCGCTCTCCCTCCACGGACGCTTCGACATGTTCTATTTACTGCTGACCCTCTTCGGCTGCCTGACCGGCATCACCGCCGTGCTGTTCGGCTTCGGCGGCGGCTTCGTTGTAGTGCCGCTGCTGTATCGGATGCTCAGCGCCAGCCATGGCGCCGACGACCCGATCGGTCAGTCAGCGATGCACATCGCCGTCGCCACTTCGACCTGCGTGATGATCGTCAACGCCCTAATTGCCACCAACAAACACCGTCGTGCCGGCAATCTCATCCGTCATTACCTGTGGCCGCTGGGCGGGTTCATCGGGTTGGGCGCGGTCGTTGGCGCAATAGCAGCGATGTGGGTCAGCGGCGAAGTCATTCGCTACGCGTTCATCGGCTACCTCGGCGTGACCATCATTGATTGCCTGCTGCGACGCGGCTTTCTCACTCAGAACCCAGACGTCATCCCACGCCGACTTGGCGCTACGGAAACTTCCGCAGGCGGTGTAGGCATCGGCGCCATCGCGACGTTTCTCGGTGTAGGAGGCAGCGTCATGACCGTGCCGCTATTGCGCCGTTGTGGATTGAGCATGTCGCAAGCGACGTCCATGGCCAATCCACTGAGCGTGCCGGTGGCAGTGGCCGGGACGCTGACGTACATGGCGTTGGCCGGGTTCAGTCAGGCTGACTTGGGCGCGTGGTTTGTCGGGTATGTGGATTTGCTGGCGTTTGCTGTGCTGACGGTTGGCTCGCTCATCGGGATTCGATTGGCCGCGCCGTGGATTGGGCGGATCCCGGATCGGGTGCATGCCTGGGTCTATATCGGGTTGCTGATTATTGTGCTGCTGTGCATTTCGCTTAAATGAACCATTGCCAGGCTACAGCGGAAGAAACCAAAATCGATAACTGAACGCTGTCCTCCAGCAACTACCAGAGAACCAGGATGTTGATCTTCAATTGCACCGAAGCCGCCAGCAAGTTTTTCAGCCGTGTTCACAAGGGTAAAAAGATCACGCCGGTGGATGCTAAACCGCCGTCCGCAATCATTGAAGATGATGAGCTGAGCGGCGCTGACGAGCAGTGGCTGGTGCACGCGATAACGGTACAACGCAAGCATGTGTTGCTGGTCATTCACGTCCAGACCCGCTATTGCCTGATTTTCGCCGATGCGAAAAAGGCTGACACAGAAGACTTTGTTGATCGATTTGTGGATCGTTGGGTCAAGGGGATAGTGATCAACGCACATCATCATGACCTCGGGCAGTGGCTTAATCCGGAGTTGATGTTGGCGCGGCTGAAACAGACTTGTGAGCATCAACGGTTCTATCGACGTAGCCATCGCAGCGCGCAAAAACACATCGACGAGATTGCATGGATGTTCCAGGACAAGGTCGCCCATACGGGGTCTTTGCCACCGGATGACATCACTGCGATGGTATTTGACGAGCAAATGAATGACACGCCGAGGAACAGCAAGGGCGCCAAGTCTTACTACTTTCCGGATGAGGAAATGGCGCTTCACTGGCTGCGTCATTACTGCTTTCTTGATGACGTCCAACTTCATGCTGCCAAGGAACGTCGCCAACAAATGGCTCGGAAAATTGCGGCGCTGGAGCACGAAGCCTGGCTTAAAAAGTACGAGCAGGAAAACTCGAATAGTTAAGCGGCCCCCGCCATAATCCGCAGCGTATTTTTCTGCGTCGGCGCCTGTGTGCCGACGCGACCTCCGATTCCTTCAAGGATTGATTCATGCTCAAGGGACTGATGCGCCTGGCGCCATATGCCGCGGCGCTGTTCACACTGATTTCCACTGCCCATGCCGAAGATGGCCGGCGCGTATTTACCGGTACGCTGGGTAAGACACCGATTGTCGTGGAGCTGAATACCACACAGCCGGACGAAGTGACTGGCCGCTACTTCTATGAGAAGTACCATCGCGATCTGCCCCTAAGCGGCGCGTTGCAGGACAGCACACTGAGCCTGACCGAGGGCAACAATCGTTACGGTGATGAAAAGCCGCTGCCTACGCTGAAGCTGGAAGAGACCGGCGATGGCTGGCAGGGCGAGTGGCAAAGTCCGAAGGGCAAGAAGTTGCCGGTGAAACTTGCCGAAGCCAAACTTCCAGCGCCGACATCAACGACTTTGCCTTTCATAGCCACACTGCCGAAGAGCGAACCCTACGAGTATTTGCGCTTACAGGGGCTAAAGCTCAAGCCCGCGAAAACAGAAAGTTTCATGGGTTATAACCTGCAGTGGTGGGTCGAACCTGAGTCGAAAATTTCACTGTTCAGCGTCGCGTCCGGCTACCCGGCGCAAGATCAACTACGCATCAATCAGCTATTGCTTGAGCGACTCTGGCGAGAGGTCATTAGCTACCACTCCTGCATGCTGCAGGGTGGCGAAAACGCCGAGCAGTATCAGAGTGTCGCGCCCACGTTCCTGTCGCCAGACGTGGTCAGCCTGAACATCAATACCGGGTATGACTGTGGTGGCGCGCACCCCGATGTCAGTAACTCTCCCGTCAACCTCAATGTTCACACGGGCCAAGACATGAAGCTGCAAGACGTGTTGTGGGTGGGCGAGCGCGAGAATACTTCGACCGGAGCAAGCGCCAGCAATCAGAGCGACGTGTTGGCGCCGTGGCTGATCAAACAATTCACAACGCTGTATCCCAACGAAATGAAAAAACCAGCCGATGGTGATGAGGACAGCTGTGATTACACCGATGAAAACGTCTGGAGCGTTTTGAATTGGCACTTCACTGCCAAGGGCATTTACCTGGGACCATACTTCCCGCGCGTACAACGTGGTTGCGATGAACCCGAGTGGTCGATCCTGCCGTACTCCCTCGTCAAACAACACCCCGGCGCCGTCAACCTGCAACTACCCCAAAGCTAACCGTCACTCCAGCCCCGGCGCTTCACGAATAATGAAGTGATCCAGGTTCTCGATATCGGCATTGAAGACCTCGAAAGGCTTTTCGGGGTTCTTCTTGCCGGGCACCTGCTTCAACTCCGGCGTCACCCCATAGAAGAAACAGAACAACGCCTTGTCGCTATCCACCGCGTGCTTGATCTCTTCCAGAAACGCCTTGCGCTTGCGGTAGCTATCGATCAGCTTCTTGTTCAGATAAACGCTGACCGGATACGGCTTCTTCTTACTGTCCTCGGGCTTCTTGAACCAGACCTTGTCCTCGAAATCGATACGAAAACTGGCACTGTGGAAGTCCTCGATCTTCTTGATCCGCCCCCAGTAAATCAGCCCCTTGTTGTCCGTCAGATACTCAATCTTCTTGAAGAACGAACTGTACGGCGCCGAATGCTCACCGACCTTCAACGGCATCCGCTTGAGCAACTCCTTGTCCGCGAAGTTGGAAACAAAACACTCCACCGGATGCGCAAACACACTGGTCTTGTCCGGCGCCGACTCACGACTCGCCGACTCCTTACCACCGTCCACCGCCACCCGCACCGGATCATCGCGCAAAACATCCGCCGCCCCCGTTGGCGCGACAGGCTTGCGTACATACTCACGCCGGGTCAGTAACAACTCCGAAGGGAAATGTTCCTCACGCCCGTCATCCACTTCGCCATCCGCCGTCTCAACGCCAGACGCCGAAGCCTTCAAACTCACATACGGACAACCCGCCACATGCTGCGTCGTGGGCAGGTTCTTGAAGTGCGGCGTGCGCACGTAATTCACGTTCTTGGCGTTGAACGTGCCCAACTCGTTGGAAGCCTCGAACGCCGAACGACAGGCATCATTGGGGCACTGGAAGTGTTCCTTCGCAGAGTCAAACGCCACCGTCTCATCGAAATTGAGATCGCGAACGTCATAGATCGACAACTTGTCGTCGAGGCTGAGGCAGTAAGCGAGATCGAATTTCATGGTGGGGCTCGGATCCTTGAGTGGGGGAGGGGTATTAATAGCGGGAGGTGTGGGGTCGTGCACCTATTAATTCGGCAAAATAAAATATTTCTATACACGCGGAGTCTGGCGATCTGTCGTGTCATTCAAGGGGGGGGGATGCCCTCAGGTTTAGTCCACGAAGCCCTCCATTTTCTGGTCCTTGCGTCGGGAGCCTTCCATAATCATGTAGGAAATTTCGTGTTATTTGGTAGGCTTCGTCCTCTCTTGTGAGGATAAATGGATGCCAGCTGTCATTGCCGAAAGTGATGTTTCGAAGTGGTCTGATGAAACCGGCGTGCGGTACCACTTCCCAAAGCAGTTCAAAGGGTCGCTCTCCGAGGGGATGGAGGTGCTCTACTATAAATGTAGGATGAAAGAAAAGGAGTTTAAGAATCTGAGGCTTAGCACTAAACCTCATTATTTTGGTGTTGGTCGCGTCGTGAGAATATACGCGGACATCGACAGTACAACTGGGGATCTGTTTGCTGATATTGAGGGCTTCAAACCTTTTGAGTTTGCGGTTCCAACCAAAGTGGATGGGCAATACTTTGAACCCGTTCCCGCGACACCTAAAACTAACTATTGGCGTAGTAGCGTTCGGAAAATTAATCAAGACGTCTTTGACAGGGTTCGTTCTCATGCGGTGCTAAAGGAGCAACCCAGTCTGAGCTCTGTTTCAGAAGACGGCGCGCAAGAGTTTGAGACGAGAATAACTGGTATTGAAGGAAAGAAGGTCGCCTATTACGGTGTGAGGTATGAGCGCAACCCAAAGCTGAGATCGCGCGCGATAGATATTCATGGCCTTCGGTGTAACGCATGTAATTTTGATTTTGAGAAGGCTTACGGCGAGCATGCGAAAGGGTTTATCCATGTCCATCATGTGAAGCCCATTTCTGAATATGAAGAGGATCAAGTAGTTGATCCAGCAACCGACATGATTACTCTCTGTGCGAACTGTCACGCGGTTGTGCATAAAAAGCCCCAGCAATTGCTGAGTGTTGAGCAGTTGAAAGGGGTTCTTAGCGGCCGTTGGGTTTTCGATGACTCAACCATTGGCAAATAGCCAGATTACGCTTGGACGATTGATGCGCCAGTGTGCCTTTCGCCACTGAGCTTCAGCAGCGCGGATGGCCGTTTAAAGTAGGGCTATGAAAGTCGTTATGAGTATCGGTGTTGTGTAAACGCTGCCAGCTAAAGATCGAGAACACTAGTCATCGCCCATAAAAAAGCCCCGATCAGATCGGGGCTTTTTGCTTTCTCGACTTGTCGACTCAGGCAGCAATCGTCAAATCATGCCGAGCGAGACTATTAATCCCAGCTCAACGCCCCACCAGTCTGATACTCAATAACCCGTGTCTCAAAGAAATTCTTCTCTTTCTTCAAGTCCATAATCTCGCTCATCCAAGGGAACGGGTTAGTCGTCCCTGGGTACTCTTCCTTCAAACCAATCTGCGACAAACGACGGTTAGCGATGAACTTCAGGTAGTCCTCCATCATCGCCGCGTTCATACCCAACACCCCGCGAGGCATGGTGTCGCGCGCGTATTCGATCTCCAGCTGCGTACCCTGCAGAATCATCTGGGTCGCTTCTTCTTTCATCTCAGCATCCCACAAATGCGGGTTTTCGATTTTGATCTGGTTGATCACGTCGATGCCGAAGTTCAGGTGCATGGATTCGTCGCGCAGGATGTATTGGAACTGCTCGGCGACGCCGGTCATTTTGTTGCGGCGGCCCATGGACAGGATTTGAGTGAAGCCGCAGTAGAAGAAGATGCCTTCCAGAACGCAGTAGTAGGCGATCAGGTTGCGCAGCAACTCTTTGTCGGTGTCCGGGGTGCCGGTTTCGAACTTCGGATCGGAGATCGAACGGGTGTACTTCAGGCCCCAGGCTGCTTTTTTCGCGACCGATGGGATCTCGTGGTACATGTTGAAGATTTCGCCTTCATCCATGGCCAGCGATTCGATGCAGTACTGGTAGGCGTGGGTGTGGATCGCTTCTTCGAAGGCCTGGCGCAGGATGTACTGGCGGCATTCCGGGTTGGTGATCAGGCGGTACACGGCCAGGACCAGGTTGTTGGCAACCAGGGAGTCGGCGGTGGAGAAGAAGCCGAGGTTGCGCATGACGATGCGGCGCTCGTCGTCGGTCAGGCCTTCCGGGTCTTTCCAGAGGGCGATGTCGGCGGTCATGTTGACTTCTTGCGGCATCCAGTGGTTTGCGCAACCGTCCAGATATTTCTGCCAGGCCCAGTCGTACTTGAATGGCACGAGTTGGTTGAGGTCGGCGCGGCAGTTGATCATGCGCTTTTCGTCAACGGCGACACGGGCGGAGGCGCCTTCGAGTTCGGCGAGGCCTTCGGCGACGTCGAGGGAGTTCAGTGCAGCCTTGGCGCGGGCGACAGCGGCCGAGTCGTCGGCGGTCACGGCGCGAGCTTCGATCGCGGCGGCACCGCCAGCGTTGTCGAGGCGGTCCATGTTGGCTTCAGTAGCGTGGCCGGCGTTGGCGCCTTTCACGGTTGCTACTTCACTGTCTTCTTTGTCGAATTCGTCCCAGCTCAGCATGACGTGTCGTCTCCTGCGTGAGGGCCTGTGCCCGTGTGAAACCTGATTGGTTGGTTTTTCACACGGTCGTACAGACCGCGTTGGATGTCGTTTTTTGCAGCGATGCACGCAGGCAAATAAACAGAAATTTTGACGGGTTCCGAGAGCCTCTGATGGGCGCAATCAGCGTTGAACGCTGCTGCGGGGCTTCAGAATGGCTTTTGCTCCCTGTAAGGGAATATTGCTGACCCGTATGGGGCGGCATTATAGGGAAAAAAACACGGCTGTGCTGAGGCGAATCCGCGCATGGAGCGGTCGAGGAGGGTGGTTTTTCGACGAGAGTGAGGGTTTACAGGGCTTTGCCGGGGGAAGATTTTTTTTCGTAAAAATCTCGCCATTGTGAATTTGCTCAAAAAACGAACAAAAAACCCGGTTTTTCACTACATCTAGTGTTTTGCAAGCATTTTTGCCGGCTTCAAACACAACTGAGCCCGACCGAAGTCGGGCTGGAATCGACCCTCAATGAAGCGCTGAGAGATCCAATTCGGTGCAGTCTCGAATCATCAATTGGTGCAGCCGTTGCCCATGACGCTGTAACGCAGGATGTGGCGCTGGCCCTTGGAGTCGTCGTACTCCATTTTTGCCGGTACTACTTCGCAGACGTTGGGAATTTCACTCATCGATACAACGTTGGCGATGTCCAGGTGAGTGGAGTAAGTGTATTCCTCGATCACCGGTTGTTGCTGTGCGACATCAGTCGGGACCTCATCTGCCATGGCGGTTGCGCACAGACTGCTGAGGGCCAGAACCAATAAAGCTTTCATTTCAGATTTACCTTTTTGAGGTCGAGTGGGGTCACGCAACCTTTTTAGGGTTGCGTGTGTAACTTCATCGTTTGCAGTTATTACTTGAGAGCTGGATTAACGGCCTTCGTGGGGGCTGTATCGTTGTTAATCGCGTTTGCCTTGTTGGCGAGGTGAATTTTAGGGGGATGGGGCGGGGGTAAACAGAGCGGGTTTTGATAAACACCTTTGGCAGATTTGGTAACAATCCCTTGAGATGGGGATTGATAACCGGGTGGTTTGTCTGGGGGACCGAGGTGTCTGATTCGCTTGCAGGCAAGCTCCCACAGGGGATTGGGGATGTTTGGGAGATCTGCGTGCGGGGTAGGTGGAGGATTTGTAGGGGCTTGTTACTACCATCGTCGAATGGTTCTATGGCCCCCGCCCCGTTACAACAGGGTCATACAAAAACAACTATTACACCGAGGTAGGAAAGATGAGTGCGGCTTCTCTGTATCCCGTTCGTCCCGAGGTTCTGGCTAACACGCTGACTGACGAGGCGACCTACAAAGCCATGTACCAGCAGTCGGTCGTCAACCCTGACGGTTTCTGGCGCGAGCAAGCCAAGCGTCTCGACTGGATCAAACCTTTCACCACGGTGAAACAGACGTCGTTCGACGATCACCATGTTGACATCAAGTGGTTCGCCGACGGCACCTTGAACGTTTCCTACAACTGCCTCGACCGTCATCTGGCCGAGCGCGGCGATCAAGTCGCGATCATCTGGGAAGGTGACGATCCTTCCGAGAGCCGCAACATCACTTACCGCGAACTGCACGAACAAGTGTGCAAACTGGCCAACGCCCTGCGTGGTCAGGACGTGCACCGCGGTGACGTAGTGACCATTTATATGCCGATGATTCCCGAAGCCGTGGTCGCCATGCTGGCCTGCACCCGAATCGGCGCGATTCACTCGGTGGTGTTCGGCGGTTTCTCGCCGGAAGCCCTGGCCGGTCGCATCATCGACTGCAAATCGAAAGTGGTGATCACCGCTGACGAAGGCATTCGCGCCGGCAAGAAGATTTCCCTCAAGGCTAACGTCGACGACGCACTGACCAACCCGGAAACCAGCAGCATCCAGAAAGTCATCGTCTGCAAGCGCACCGGTGGCGACATCAAGTGGAACCAGCATCGCGACATCTGGTACGAAGACCTGATGAAAGTGGCGGGCACCGTCTGCGCGCCGAAAGAGATGGGCGCGGAAGAAGCGCTGTTCATCCTTTATACCTCCGGCTCGACCGGCAAGCCGAAGGGCGTGCAGCACACCACCGGCGGTTATCTGCTGTACGCGGCGATGACCCACGAGCGCGTGTTCGACTACCGTCCGGGCGAAGTCTACTGGTGCACCGCCGATGTCGGCTGGGTCACCGGCCACAGCTACATCGTCTACGGCCCGCTGGCCAATGGCGCGACCACGCTGCTGTTCGAAGGCGTGCCGAACTACCCGGACATCACCCGGGTGGCGAAGATTGTCGACAAGCACAAGGTCAACATCCTCTACACCGCAC
This sequence comes from Pseudomonas sp. SDT291_1_S447, assembly GCF_054070155.1. NCBI lineage: Bacteria > Pseudomonadati > Pseudomonadota > Gammaproteobacteria > Pseudomonadales > Pseudomonadaceae > Pseudomonas > Pseudomonas sp. SDT291_1_S447. The sequence goes on along the minus strand of NZ_JBSVXS010000045.1, from coordinate 16,495 downwards.
CGACCGCGATCCGCGCAATGATGGCCTCGGGTCAAGCCGCGGTTGAGGGCGCGGATGGCAGCAGCCTGCGTCTGCTCGGTTCGGTCGGTGAGCCGATCAACCCGGAAGCCTGGGACTGGTACTACAAGAATGTCGGCAAGTCGCGTTGCCCGATCGTCGATACCTGGTGGCAGACCGAAACCGGCGGCAACATGATGAGCCCGTTGCCGGGTGCGCACGCGCTGAAGCCGGGTTCGGCGGCACGTCCGTTCTTTGGTGTGGTGCCGGCGCTGGTCGACAACCTCGGTAACATCATCGAGGGCGAGGCTGAAGGCAATCTGGTGATTCTCGATTCGTGGCCAGGTCAGGCGCGCACGCTGTATGGCGATCACGATCGTTTCGTTGATACCTACTTCAAGACGTTCCGTGGCATGTATTTCACCGGTGACGGCGCGCGCCGTGATGCCGATGGTTACTACTGGATCACCGGGCGTGTCGATGACGTGCTCAACGTGTCCGGCCACCGTATGGGCACGGCCGAGATCGAGAGCGCGATGGTTGCGCATCCGAAAGTCGCCGAGGCGGCGGTGGTGGGTGTGCCGCATGACATCAAGGGGCAGGGCATTTATGTCTATGTCACGTTGAAGAATGGTGAGGAGCCGACCGAGCAACTGCGTCTGGAGCTGAAGAACTGGGTGCGCAAGGAGATCGGGCCGATTGCGTCGCCGGACGTGATCCAGTGGGCACCGGGGCTGCCGAAGACCCGTTCGGGCAAGATCATGCGCCGCATTCTGCGCAAGATTGCCACGGCGGAATATGACGGGTTGGGGGATATCTCGACGCTGGCGGATCCGGGTGTGGTGCAGCATTTGATTGATACGCACAAGACGATGAATGTTGCTTAAGCGTTAGAAGCATAGGAGCCCTGTCCGGTTTTGCCGGGCGGGGCTTTTTTGTGTCTGGAGGTTTTGTGGTGACTGGGCTGGCCTCTTCGCGAGCAAGCTCGCTCCCACAGTTTGACCGAGTACCTTCAGACAAAATGCAGATCCCTGTGGGAGTGAGCCTGCTCGCGATAGCAATCTGTCAGACACCGGTGTAGCCCACTGCCAGAAACCGGAAACACCCAACCAATAATTATCGATCTCCCCCGTAAGACATTTCCCGCTGTTACCCGCCGCCTTTCACGTAACCGAATGTGTAACCGCCCGCCCCGGAGCGGGGCGAAGGGAAACGCATTGCCCCGTTTTAGAGCCTCTAAACCCCCGGTGAAAAATAAGACACCACGCTGCGCTTGCCGGATTAGAAGGGTTTGCGAATAATAGGCCCGCAATTTGCAGCATAGATCGGTTCACTGTCTCTCGCTCTCGCATGAAATTGCAGGGCTGTCAATGTGCCAAAGTCGCTTTCTCTGTGCATCTGTAATTAGTTGTCGCATTGAAGAAATATCGGCTTCCGGCCTGTCGTTAGAATGCCGATCACTCGCTCATCGTGGCTAACGTTGAAACCTCCCACGGTTTTGAAGGGAAATTTCCCACCGATGCAGCAACCGATTTCCCGATTCACCCATTCGCATATTGGGCTGTCGCTCACTCTGCCGTTTTTGCCCTTTACCGATGGAGTCCCAAGATGAAGAAACTTGTGCTGCTTGGCGCCCTGGCACTGTCCGTGCTGTCGATGAACGCCTTCGCTGACGAAAAACCTCTGAAGATCGGTATCGAAGCGGCTTACCCTCCGTTCGCCTCGAAAGCACCGGATGGCAGCATCGTCGGTTTCGACTACGACATCGGCAACGCTCTGTGCGAGCAGATGCAGGTCAAGTGTGTGTGGGTCGAGCAAGAGTTCGACGGTCTGATCCCGGCACTGAAAGTGCGCAAGATCGACGCGATCCTGTCGTCGATGTCGATCACTGAAGATCGCAAGAAGTCGGTCGACTTCACCAACAAGTACTACAACACCCCGGCACGTCTGGTCATGAAGGCCGGTACTCAGGTCAGCGAAGGTCTGGCTGAGCTGAAGGGCAAGAACATCGGCGTACAACGTGGTTCGATCCACGAGCGTTTCGCCCGCGAAGTTCTGGCTCCACTGGGCGCCGAGATCAAGCCGTACGGCTCGCAGAACGAAATCTACCTCGACGTGGCCGCCGGTCGTCTCGACGGTACCGTGGCTGACGCCACCCTGCTGCAAGACGGCTTCCTGAACACCGACGCCGGCAAAGGTTTCGCATTTGCAGGCCCCGCGTTCACCGACGTCAAATACTTCGGCGACGGCGTAGGCATCGCAGTGCGTAAGGGCGACGCCCTGAAAGACAAGATCAACGCTGCCATCGCGGCCATCCGCGAAAACGGCAAATACAAGGCAATCCAGGACAAGTACTTCGCCTTCGATATCTACGGTAAGTAAGACGTCTCTGCGACAAGTCCGAAATGGCGCAAGCAACAGGATCTCTGCGGTTTGCGCCATTTTTTCATCCCAACTTTCGAGGACCTGAATCATGTTGAAAGGCTACGGGGCTGTCATCCTCGATGGCGCATGGCTGACGCTTCAGCTCGCCTTGTCGTCCATGGCTCTGGCCATCGTTCTCGGGCTGATCGGTGTCGCGTTGCGCCTGTCGCCGGTGCGCTGGCTGGCCTGGCTGGGCGATCTGTATTCCACGGTGATCCGCGGGATTCCCGATCTGGTGCTGATCCTGCTGATCTTCTACGGCGGTCAGGACTTGCTCAACCGCGTCGCACCGATGCTCGGCTATGACGACTACATCGATCTGAATCCGCTGGCCGCCGGTATCGGCACCCTCGGTTTCATCTTCGGTGCGTACTTGTCGGAAACCTTCCGTGGCGCGTTCATGGCCATTCCCAAAGGTCAGGCCGAAGCGGGCATGGCGTACGGCATGAGCAGTTTTCAGGTGTTCTTCCGGGTGATGGTGCCGCAGATGATTCGCCTGGCGATTCCGGGCTTCACCAACAACTGGCTGGTACTGACCAAGGCCACCGCGCTGATTTCCGTGGTCGGTCTGCAAGACATGATGTTCAAGGCCAAGCAGGCGGCAGATGCCACTCGCGAGCCTTTCACCTTCTTCCTCGCAGTGGCGGCGATGTACCTGGTGATCACCAGTGTTTCGTTGCTGATCCTGCGTCAACTTGAGAAGCGCTACTCGGTAGGCGTAAGGGCGGCTGATCTATGATCTTCGACTACAACGTCATTTGGGAGGCCATGCCGCTGTACCTCGGCGGCCTGCTGACCACCCTCAAACTGCTCGCGCTGTCGCTGTTTTTCGGTCTGCTCGCGGCCCTGCCGCTGGGGCTGATGCGCGTCTCGAAGAACCCGGTCGTCAACGGCGCCGCGTGGCTTTACACCTACGTGATCCGTGGCACGCCGATGCTGGTGCAACTGTTTCTGATCTACTACGGTCTGGCGCAGTTCGAAGCAGTACGCGAAAGCTTCTTGTGGCCGTGGCTGTCCAGCGCAACGTTCTGTGCGTGTCTGGCGTTCGCGGTCAACACCAGCGCCTACACCGCTGAAATCATTGCCGGCAGCCTCAAGGCCACGCCGAACGGTGAGATCGAAGCGGCCAAGGCCATGGGCATGTCGCGCTTCAAACTGTACAAGCGCATCCTGCTGCCATCGGCCCTGCGCCGGGCACTGCCGCAGTACAGCAACGAAGTGATCATGATGCTGCAGACCACCAGTCTGGCCTCCATCGTGACCTTGATCGACATCACCGGCGCGGCACGTACCGTCAACGCGCAGTTCTATCTGCCGTTCGAGGCGTACATCACCGCTGGCGTGTTCTACCTGTGCCTGACGTTCATTCTGGTCAAACTGTTCAAACTGGCCGAGCGTCGCTGGTTGAGCTACCTGGCCCCGCGGAAGCACTGATATGCAACGCATTGACCACGTATTGCCGTGGAGCCATCTGGGCAGCGAGCGCAAGATTTCGGTGTTCCGCTTCGGGCATGGCGAGCGCAAGGCCTACATTCAGGCCAGCCTGCACGCTGACGAATTGCCGGGCATGCGCACCGCCTGGGGGCTGAAAAAGCGCCTCGGCGAACTCGAAGCCAAAGGCTTGCTCAACGGTGTCATCGAGCTGGTGCCGGTCGCCAACCCGTTGGGTCTTGGGCAGTTGCTGCAAGGCAATCACCAAGGCCGTTTCGAGGCGGGCAGCGGCAAGAATTTCAACCGCGACTTCGTCGAGCTGAGCGCGCCGGTTGCGGCCGCATTGGCCGACAGCCTCGGTGATGATCCGCATGCCAATGTGCGCCTGATTCGTCAGGCCATGGCCGATCATTTGGCGGCATTGCCGGAGGCGAGCAGCCAGTTGCAAGGCATGCAGCGCGTGTTGCTCAGCCATGCCTGCACCGCCGATGTGGTGCTCGACTTGCATTGCGATGCCGAAGCCGCGCTGCACATGTACGCGCTGCCGCAGCACTGGCCACAGTGGCGTTCGCTGGCTGCGCACCTGAATGTGAAGGTCGGATTGCTGGCGGAAGATTCCGGCGGCAGTTCGTTCGATGAAGCCTGCTCGTTGCCGTGGCTGCGTCTGTCGCGGCAGTTCCCCGATGCGCAGATTCCGCTGGCGTGTCTGGCAACGACCATTGAGCTGGGCGGTCAGGCCGACACCGGTCGCGCCGAAGCGGAGGCGTATGCTGAAGGCATTCTCGCGTTCCTCGCCGAGCAAGGCTTGATCACTGGCGAGTGGCCGAACCCGGCGCACGAAGCCTGTGAAGGCATGCCGTTCGAAGGCACCGAGTTGCTGTTCGCGCCGCATCCGGGCGTGGTGAGTTTTCTGCGCAAGCCCGGCGAGTGGGTCGAGGCAGGCGACGAGATTTTTGAAGTGATTGATCCTCTGTCCGATCGGGTCAGCACGGTGTGTGCTGGTACCTCCGGGGTGCTGTTTGCCATTGAACGGCTGCGTTATGCCCAACCCGGTTTCTGGCTGGCCAAGGTGGCGGGGCGCGAAGCGCTGCGTCACGGGCGCTTGCTCAACGACTGACTGACTGTTTTTGTGAGAACCGACCGCATGTACAAACTTGAAGTCCAAGACCTGCATAAACGCTATGGCAGTCACGAAGTGCTCAAGGGCGTGTCCCTGAAAGCGGCAGCCGGCGATGTGATCAGCATCATCGGCTCCAGTGGCTCCGGCAAAAGTACTTTCCTGCGCTGCATCAACCTGCTCGAGCAGCCGCACGCGGGCAAGATTCTGCTCAACAACGAAGAGCTGAAACTGGTGGCGAACAAGGACGGTGCGTTGAAAGCCGCTGATCCAAAGCAACTGCAACGCATGCGTTCGCGCCTGTCGATGGTGTTCCAGCATTTCAACCTGTGGTCGCACATGACCGCGATTGAAAACATCATGGAAGCGCCGGTTCACGTGCTCGGCGTACCCAAGTACGAAGCGCGCGAAAAAGCCGAGTACTACCTGAACAAGGTCGGCGTGGCCCATCGTAAAGACGCCTTCCCGGGGCACATGTCCGGTGGCGAGCAGCAGCGCGTGGCGATCGCTCGTGCACTGGCGATGGAGCCAGAGGTGATGCTGTTCGACGAACCGACCTCGGCCCTCGACCCGGAACTGGTGGGTGACGTGCTGAAAGTCATGCAAGCGCTGGCTCAGGAAGGTCGCACCATGGTTGTGGTAACCCACGAAATGGGCTTCGCCCGTGAAGTGTCGAACCAGTTGGTGTTCCTGCACAAAGGTGTGGTGGAAGAAAGCGGCAACCCGCGTGAAGTGCTGGTTAATCCGCAGTCTGAACGTTTGCAACAATTCCTCTCGGGCAGCCTCAAGTAATCGCTGCCGTTATGCACCAGATTAGGTCATGCTTCGCGACCTAGAGACTGACCAAAATCCCCTGTGGGAGCGAGCTTGCTCGCGAAAGCGGTAGTTCAGATAGCAACGATGTTGACTGATACACCGCCTTCGCGAGCAAGCTCGCTCCCACAATGGATCGGTGTTGGTTCCAAGATTTGTGTTCATTTACGGGCTAGCATTGGCCCATGCCTTCATCACTGTTCTTCGTTTCGGATTGCCCGCCCATGACTGCCCATCGAATTGGTTTCCTGATTTGGCCCAGCACTAAAGCGTTGACGCTGGCGCTGGCGGAGGAAGCCTTGCGTGTTGCTCAGCGGGTGCACCCGGACGTGGTTTACGAACTGTCGTTCCTGCAAGCCGAGCCTCCGGCCGAAGGCGCCTGGCAATTGCCCGGCGAGGCATGGGCGGGCAAGCTCGAAAATTTCCAGAAACTGTTTCTGCTCGCTGACGAGCCGCCGACCACGTTGGCGCCGGCACTCAGCAGTGCGCTCAAGCAACTGGTGCGTGCGGGTACCGTCATCGGCGGTTTGTCCGCTGGCGTTTATCCCTTGGCGCAACTCGGTTTGCTCGACGGTTATCGCGCCGCCGTGCACTGGCGCTGGCAGGACGATTTCGCCGAGCGTTTCCCGAAAGTCATCGCCACCAGCCATCTGTTCGACTGGGATCGCGATCGCCTGACCGCGTGTGGCGGCATGTCCGTGCTCGATCTGTTGCTGGCGGTGCTGGCTCGCGATCACGGTGCAGAACTGGCCGGCGCGGTCTCGGAAGAGCTGGTCGTTGAGCGCATCCGCGAGGGCGGCGAGCGTCAGCGCATCCCGTTGCAGAACCGTCTCGGTTCCAGTCATCCGAAGCTCACCCAGGCGGTGTTGCTGATGGAAGCCAATATCGAAGAACCGCTGACCACCGACGAAATCGCCCAACACGTGTGCGTATCCCGTCGTCAGTTGGAACGGATCTTCAAGCAATACCTCAACCGTGTGCCGAGCCAGTACTACCTGGAACTGCGCCTGAACAAGGCCCGGCAGATGTTGATGCAGACCAGCAAGTCGATCATCCAGATCGGCCTGTCTTGTGGTTTCTCTTCGGGGCCGCATTTCTCCAGCGCCTATCGCAATTTCTTCGGTGCCACGCCGCGGGAAGATCGCAACCAGCGGCGCAGCAGCAGCCCGTTCGAATTGTCGTCGGTGCCGCCTGAGCGCGGCTAACCCCTAGTCGACGACCAGCTCAGCGGAGCTTCCCGAAGAGTCGATGTACGGCCTGGCTTCGGCGCCACTGGAAAACGAGTCGTCCTCGAACGCGTCGAATTCCTGTCGGGTTCTTCGCGTCAGCGCCAATCGCGCAGCCCTTCTGCTGTGGTAAACATTGAGGGTTTGCTGACTGGTCGGGGATAGCGGATTGCCGTTGAAGTCGAAATCGGTAGTGTCGGCGTCCATGATTTCGATGGGCAATTCGCTGATGCCGTTGTTGCCCAGGTTGGCATTATCAAGGCGCGCGCTACTGAATAAACCCGGCGGTATGTCTGTCAGTCCCGTGTTGTTCAGATCCAGTCTGGCCAGTGCCGTCATCTGACTGAGGTCGGGGACTCGGCCCAGCCTGTTGTTGCTCAAGTTCAGTCGATTGAGATTGATCATGTTGCGCAATGCATTCGCGGTGTCCTCGGTAAGGGTGACGCGGCAGTCGATCAGGCTCAGTTCCGTCAGGTTTTCCATGGCTGCAACCGCGTAGGGAATGTCCCCCAGTTGGTAGCCTTCTATGGCAAGTGCGTGCAGGTTGGCAAAGCGTTCGAGGAATCGACCGAGACGAGGCGATGTGAAGCTGCTGCTCGTCAGGTTCAGTGCACGTATGTGGCTGAAGTCAGCGGACAGCGTCGGCAGCTCACCGATGATCGGCAGGTTCGAGGTGAAACTGATTTCGCTTTGACCTGCGGTGACGATTCGGCGCCAGCAATACTCCAGGCTTGTCTTGAATTGTTCCCGGCGTTCGCGCTCCTGCAGCAAGGTTTCGGGGGGCAGCGGGGCATTGCTGACGGGATCGACTGGAGTCTGTGTGGTCCAGGTTTCGAGATCACTGATCAGGGACGCCAGTTCGCCGCGTCGGCGTATCAGTTCAAGGTGCCCGTCGGCCAGTGTGCCGGGCAGGCTGTAAACCAGTTCGTCGAGCCGCGAATCGGTCAGATGCGGATACAACTCGCGGGCCAGCAGGCTGTTTTCCTGCGGGACAGAAACGCCAAAATTAATGCCCTGTGCTTGCCAGTGGGTTTTTATCCGCTCGCGCATGGCCGGCGACAGTGGGTTCTGATTCAAGTCAAAACCATTGCTGGCGTCCGGGGACAGCTGAAAAAGTGCCTCTGGCAGCACGCTGATGCGGTTTTGATGAAGGATCGCGGTTTCCAGTACCGGCAATTCGAGCAGGCCGGGGGGAATCTGCTCGATCCCGGTTCTGGAGAGGTCGATAAACGTCAGTGCTCTCAATGCAGAAACGTCAGGGGTGTCGCCCAGTGGGTTGTTGTACATATCCAGCATGGTCAGTCGGGACAGCGAGGACAACGCAGCTTGCCCGGCTTCTTCCAGAGCAACGCCACAGTTGCTCAATACCAGTGTTTTCAGTTTGGGCATACGAGACAGGGCCAGGGGTACTTGACCCAAGGCAAAACCGCGCATTTCCAGTGCCTCAAGTCCGCTAAAGCAGCTCAGGAACCCCTCGGTGCCGGACAGCGCTTCGTTGCCCTGCAAGGTTAGTTGGGTGACATGGCTGAAGTCGGCCGCCAGCGTCGGCAGATCGCCGATCACCCGCAGATTGGCGTCGAACGCATTGAGCCTGAGTTCTGTTTTGCTGTTTTGTCGACTACGCCAGAAGTGTTCCAGTTGCCGACTGAACGCTCGGCGCTCAAACCGTTGCGTGGCTCGGTCAGCCGCGATCATGTTCAACCCCAAAGGGCCTGCCGGAGCACGGTCGGACCATTCGGCAAGGTCGCTGACCATCTGCGTGATTTCCATCTCCCAGTGCGCCAGTTGAGCGCTGCCGTCTGCCAGTGTTCCGGGTAATTCATAGATCACATGAGTGATATCTTCGATGTCCAGGTCAGGAAACAATTGCTGTGCTGTGGTGATGTCGGCGAGATCGGGAAGTACGCCGAAGTCGTAACCAATGGCCGCGTAGTGCGCCTTGATGCGATCACGCGTAGCGGTGGACAACGGGTTTTTGGCCAGATTGATGCCGTCAGCCAGATCGATGTCCATCGTGAAAAAGGATTCCGGCAGATCCGTGATCGCGTTGTCGTTGAGCAGCGCAGTGCGCAGGTTCGAGTGAGTGGCCAGGCCATTGGGCACGTTGGCCAGGCCGGTGTTGATCAAGCGAATATCATTGAGCATCGGCAGCCCCGCCAGATCGGGAACCTGCACCAGCGTGTTATGGCTCAGGTTCAGCCGTTCAAGTTCACTCAACGATTGCAGCAACGTCTGCGCTTCAGGTGTGAAGGTGATACCGCAACTGGACAGTGTCAGTTCCCTGAGCTCTGACAGGCGCGCAAGGTTGGCCGGGACCTGCCCCAGTGCGAAGTTGCGCATTTCCAGAACGTGCAGGTTGGGAAACCGGTCAATGAAGGAGGCGATCTCACCAATGGCTGGCGTGCCTATCAGGTTCAGCGTTGAGACATGGCTGAAGTCCGCCGTCAGCCGTGGCATGTTTCCGCTGAAGGCCAGATTGGTAAAGAAATGATCCTCGCGCATGCTGGATGTGCTCGATCGGCTCTGCCAGAAACTCTGCAGTCGTTGAGCGAATTCCGACCGTGCCGTGTAGTTGTTGTACATCTCGATGGCATCGATCGCCGCACCGGTCACGGGATCGTGTTGCGGTACCTGAAGGGCCCATGCGCGAAGGTCGCGTTTGAGCCCTTCCAGCTCTGTTTTCCAGGTGTAGAGCTGAGTCCTGCCGTCTGCCAGGGTGCCGGGCAGGTCATAGATCACTTCACTGGCCTCGACGGTGTCGAGCGCCGGGAACAGTTCGCGCGCCAGGGTGATGTCTGCAGGATTCGCGAGTACGTCGAAATCCTGCCCGGTTCGGCGGTAGTAGGTTTTTATCCGTTCACGGGTGGCCAGCGAGAGTTGCGGATTATCGGCCAGATCAATGCCGTCGCTGCGGTCGGCCGGGAGCTCGAACAGGGCGTCGGGCATTTCGCTGATGTTGTTCTCGCTGAACAGTGCCGATCTCAGGCGGGGATGGTCGGTGATGCCGGGTGGAAGCTCGCGCAGGCCTGTATCGGAGACGTCCAGATATTTGAGCGAGGGCAGCAGATTCAGATCAAAAAGGGTTCCGAGGGGGTTGCCGCGCAATTCGAGTATTTGCAACTGGTTCATGGCAGTCAGCGCTGCCTGATTTTGCGGGGTGTTCACCACCCCGCAATCCTTCAGCCGCAATATGACCAGTTGCTGCGCATCGATGGATGACAATGTGCCGGATTCCAGGTCAAAAAAACTCAGTTCAAGTTGGGTCAGATTCTGGAAACGTTGCAGAAAGGGCAGCAGGGCCGAAACGTTCTTGTTGCCATCGAGCAACAATTCGCCAACGTGAGCGAAGTCTGCTTCGAGCACCGGCATATCGCCGATGAACTCGACGCTCGCTTGCAGGCGACTGTTGCGCAGGCTCGGGGTTGCCGGAGATCTTTCGCGCCAGAACTGTTCGAGTTTGATGCTGAATCCTTGTCGGGCCAGACGCTCATTTACCCGTTCGCTCATGGTCAACGCCAGGCCGGTTTCGGGGTGAACGTCAGGAACGTTATTGGTCCATTGCGCGAGGTCGTTTTGCATTTGGTGGAGTTCGGTTTCCCAGAGGGCTAGCCGGGCGCGACCGTCAACCAGTGTTCCGGGCAATCGGTAGAGCAGTTCAGTGGCGCGCTCGGTGTCGAGTACGGGAAAGAGGTTCATGGCCCGATTCAAATCGGCTCGTTCCGGCAAGATGCCGAAGTGTTTTGAGGTTCGCTGGTAGTAGATTTTCGCCCGCTCGCGGCTGACGGCAGACAAGGGATTGTTGGCAAAGCTGAAGCCATCGCTCAACACCGCAGACAGGTCGAAATAAGCCTCGGGAATATCCACGATCCGATTGCCGTCGAACCTGCCGGTAGCCAGTCGTGGATGATTGAGCAGACCGTCCGGCAGCGTGGTGATGTTCGTGTTGTCGAGATTGATGTAGCGCAACGAAGGTATGGCGTGCACATCGGGTGTGGCGCCCAGACGGTTGCCCTGCAGGTCCAGCACCTGCAGTTCGGACAGCGGCGAAAACAGCGAGCGGCTGTCGGCCGGCAGCACTATGCCGCAGTTACGCACGGTCAGATTTCGCAGCCTCGACATCGTGCTGATGACGGGCGGCAGGTTCGGCACGTTCAGGTTCTGGATGTCCAGGTACATCAGTCGCGGGAATCGCTGCAGAAACCCGTCGACGGCACCGGTGCGAGCGCTACCATTGATGCTCAGCAAGATGACATGGCTGAAATCGGCGTTCAGCACAGGCAGATCGCCAATGATCGGGTCCCTGATCTGCAGGATGTAACCGGCAGAGCTGCGTAATTCTCTGCGCCAGCAGCGTTCGAGGTCGATCCTCAGATTGGTTCGGCTTTGCCTTGCCGCTCGCCGTTCAATCGCCGTCAAAGGGAGGCCGGTGGCGGGGTTGTTCGCCGGCACCTGCTGCTCCCACAGACGCAGATCATCTTGAAGCTGGCCGAGTTCGCCTCTCAGGCGCGCCAGTTCGTTTCTGATGGCGACCGGATCCTCGTTGAAACTGAGCGCAAAGTCCTCGGCCTCCTGGGCGGTGTAGCCGCGATAGGTCACCTGAACAGGTTCCAGCGGAGCGGGTTCTGCGAGGCCGCCGGGCGGCAGATAGGCTTCAGGCAGACCAAACGTTGGCTGATGACCGCCGCGCCCCACCAGGCGCAGGGTTTCCAGCTGTGTCTCTGGCGCAGGGGGCAAAGAAATCGCCACGCGCAGATTCGCGCGATCCAGCGGTCGGGCACGTATTGCACTTTTCAATTGTGGCGCCTGGTCAATCTGCAGGTTCAGGGCCTGGCGTTCAGTGTCCGGCAGGGCGTAGAGGATGCTCGAGTAAATATCCGCGACCGCGTGCAATTGCTGGCCGCGGTCATCGAACGGCTGGTAGCGACCATCGGTGTGCCTGACCAGGACTTTTTGCGATGGGGCATCGACACGGCCGGTGCTGTCGAGCAGTGCGCCTGCGTAGTGCTCATCGCGGATCTCCAGGCGCACGTCACCGCTCCAGCCGGGCAAGTTCCGGAGGCTGTGCAGGACCAGCGTGTCGGTGTCCGGATTGCTTGTCGAGTCCAGCTCCAGTCCTTCATAAGCACGCGTGATGCGTACTTGGGCAGTGGCGATCTGGATCAGGTCTTGCTGACGCTGTGGCAACTGACCTTCGCTGATCTGCAGCAGCTCATCGCCGGTGGCGCTGTTGAGCAGTTCCTGGGTGACGGGCAGGGGCAGTGTCGATTGATGTTGCGTGATGCAGGTGATCAATGGGTCTTCGGGCGTTTCGATGGCCTGGTAGCGAGCATCGAACAACACCCCGCGCTGCGCTTTGGCGACTTGCAGCAGTTGCTGGCGCAAATTGCGGGTGCGCACCTCCAGCGACAGATCCGGCCCGGCGAATGTTTCGCCCGATAACGCTTTGGCATCCTGTTCGTTGAGCGTTTGCAGCAGCGTTTTGAGAACGTCGCCGTCGCGCAGATTGTTCAGGTGAATATCGGTCAGTGGCAAGGTCTCGTCGGTTGCAGACTGCCAAATGACGAGACCTTGCTGATCGGTCAGGCGCAGGCGTTTGCCGACAGGCCAGCGACCGTATTCGCTGAGCAGTTGCAACTGCGTCAGCGGGTCGGCGGCACGTTGCTGTTCAGGCAGTTCGCTGGCCATCTGTTCGATGAACAGTTGAAGATCCTGGTCGATCCTGAAGCGTGTAATGCTGTCGGCCAACAATGGCGGCAACGGCGCCTGATCGACATGCATCAGGCGCAGGGCGTCATGGTCAAAGCCGCTGACCTGAAGGATGCGCTCGCGTTGAGCGGGAGTGAACGCTTCGATTGTGTGGCCGATTCGTCGCAATGCCGTAGGCGAATCCCACTCCAGCGGCTGTTCGAGCTCGGTATGCCAGGCGCCGTTGCCGTTATGGCGAAGTAGCGGTTTGTAGGCATCGGGGCGGGTGGGATGGTCAATTCGATACTGGCCGGGAATCTGGCTTTCGGTGACGGCGAAATGTGCTTCATCCAGTGACAGCACTTGCTTCCCTTGATGCTGATGCAACCCGAGTCCATTCGGCGTGGACGAGTGGTCAGGTGCGCTTTTCTGTTCGTAGCGGGCCAGATCCGGTGCCCAGTAGCGGGTTTGGCCGTCGGGCATCTTCACCGGTTTGAAGCGGTCGATGAAGGCGACAATCTCTTTGGGCAACACATTGCGAAACTCGCTCACGGCAATGCCACCGCCGACGGCAAATGCGCCGAGCTGGACCGCCGACTCCAGGCAACCGAACAGATGTTCCAGCGCTTCGGTGTTCTGGCCTTGTGCCCATTCGACGATGCCTTCAAATACTTCGTCGAGAAACTGATAGGCCATGTACGCCATCATCATCTCTCCCAGAAACGGCACGAACGGCGCAATGATGAACGCAGCGGTCTGTATAACGGCCGAAGCGATGCCGACGAACGAATCCCATAGCGCCCAGCGCGCTTTTGAATCCACCGCAGCGGTGGCGACGGCAATGACTGCGGCGTCGTTAAGGATCTTGTTCAACTTGCCTTGATAAAGGTGTTCCCATAATTCGCCGCTGATCGGTGTCGGGTTCAATTGAAATTTCGGTTTGTCCAACGGTTCGTCTCGCCAGGGCGCTTCAGAACTGCCGGCTTGCGGTGGGTGCCACGTGACCCGGCTCAGCCGCGCGTTCAGGCTGGAGAAGAAAAAGCCGCGCTGTTCATGGTTGATGAAACGACTGAAGAAGTTCTGGTAGTCGGCGGAGCGCAACTGGCGGGTCAGCTCGACTTCAAAGGCTGCCGATGAGGTGTACTCCTTGATCGGGTGCTCAGGGTCGTTCGGCACATAGACCACCACTCGGGCCGCACTTCGCGGCTCATAGGTTGGCGGCGCAAAAAGCACAATGTCGGCCAGCGGCGCGGCCATCATCGTCAGGCTGTGGCATAACACGGAATGGCCGTTGATCCGCATATGCGGGATGCCTTCGGCCAGAGCGCTGATCGTGCGAAACCAGCTGTCACTGATGTCGCCGCTCATGCGCGCAAATTGCAGGGCGGCTTTCAGTCCGGCCTGCTGGCTTTTGTCGACTTGCTGGCGCAAGGCCGCGGCGGTTTGCCCGTCGCTGATTCCGAGGTTGTCTTCCAGATAGGTCATGTATTGCGCGCCGATATCCAGCGTGCGACAGAGCTTGGTGAACGCCGGGATGCTCATCTGTTGCTTGATCCCGGGCAGGGTGTCGAACACGTCACTCAGCGAGGGTTGAGCGGGGAGCGCCGAGTCGACGCTCTCCTCAAGGATGGGGCGGCCGCTCTTGGTGGGGAAGGTGATGTAAGAGGAGTCGGCCTCGTAGGCATCGTCCACGGTTTCCTTTTCCTCGAAGTTATGCAAAGCAGCGTCCAGCAACGACACTTTCCAGGTACGGGCACCGGTCTTGATCGAGAACACCGGAGTGGTCACCGGGATGTACAGGTGCAGGAACGTGGTTCTGACATCCAGATCCAGATTGAACTGGGCCTTGAGCGCGGCTTTGAGCAATGGCTCGGCGAAGGCTCGGGCATCCTGCAAGTGGGCCAGCCGTTGGTCGACAGCGTTTTGTGCCGACCAGTGGGCGGCATTGAGGGCTTTAAGCGCCTGATGCTGGGCGACCGGCAGCCCCTGCAGTTTCAGCGGCATCACCGGAAGTGTGTTCTTGAGGGCGTTGCGTCGGGTTGGCGAGGCGTTGCCCAGCCATTCGGGCAGGCTGTCTTTGAGATGCAGGTAATGAGCATCGGGCTGTCGGGAGTCGACGATTTGGCGGGGGGCGGTGTGCTGCTCTGCGGTCGGGTACATCGGGCCAATCCTTGGCGGTGGAAAGTGCCAAGCAAAACAGAGCGACGCACAGCGAGTGCGGTACATATTTATACCGGTGAAAGGGCATTGAGTTGATATCCTTCCCGACCTGCCGCAAATCGGCAGCGCCAGTTTAAACTGCGCCTTTGCGACGCTATATGTCGCATTGCCGTAAACCCGTGAAAATCCGGGGTTTGCGCTATAAGAAGTTGTCGCTTGGCGACAAGGCCGGGCAGAAAACTGTCCTTACAATCCCCCCATCGCTCGCCAGTTTCAGGCGGGTGGCCCTCATCAGGAGACTCCGATGTCCGTTGAGCACGCTGCGGTACAACGCGCCGATTTCGACCAGGTAATGGTTCCCAACTACGCGCCTGCCGCTTTCATTCCGGTGCGTGGCGCCGGTTCCCGCGTCTGGGATCAGGCCGGCCGCGAGCTGATCGACTTCGCCGGCGGGATTGCCGTTAACGTATTGGGCCACGCGCACCCGGCGCTGGTCGGTGCATTGACCGAGCAAGCGAACAAGCTGTGGCACGTGTCCAACGTGTTCACCAACGAGCCAGCGCTGCGCCTGGCGCACAAGCTGATCGACGCCACGTTCGCCGAGCGCGTGTTCTTCTGCAACTCGGGCGCTGAAGCCAACGAGGCCGCGTTCAAGCTGGCCCGTCGTGTGGCGTTCGACCGCTTTGGCACTGAGAAGTACGAAATCATCGCCGCGCTGAACAGCTTCCACGGCCGTACTCTGTTCACCGTCAACGTCGGTGGCCAGTCGAAGTACTCCGACGGTTTCGGCCCGAAAATCACCGGTATCACTCACGTTCCTTACAACGACCTGGCGGCGCTGAAAGCCGCCGTTTCCGACAAGACCTGTGCGGTCGTGCTGGAACCGATCCAGGGTGAGGGCGGCGTACTGCCGGCCGAACTGGCTTACCTGCAAGGTGCCCGCGAACTGTGCGACGCGAACAACGCGCTGCTGGTGTTCGACGAAGTGCAGACCGGCATGGGCCGCAGCGGCAAGCTGTTCGCCTACCAGCATTACGGCGTGACCCCGGACATCCTCACCAGCGCCAAGAGCCTGGGCGGCGGTTTCCCGATCGCGGCAATGCTGACCACCGAAGCGCTGGCCAAACATCTGGTCGTCGGCACTCACGGCACCACGTACGGCGGCAACCCGCTGGCGTGCGCGGTCGCTGAAGCGGTGATCGACGTGATCAACACGCCAGAAGTGCTGAACGGTGTGAACGCCAAGCACGACAAGTTCAAGGCGCGCCTTGAGCAGATCGGCGAGAAGTACGGCCTGTTCACCCAGGTGCGTGGCCTCGGTCTGCTGATCGGTTGTGTATTGAGCGAAGCTTGGAAAGGCAAGGCCAAAGACATCTTCAACGCCGCTGAAAAAGAAGGCCTGATGATTCTGCAGGCCGGCCCGGACGTGATCCGTTTCGCCCCGAGCCTGGTGGTGGAAGACGCCGATATCGATGCCGGTCTCGACCGCTTCGAACGCGCTGCCGCCGCACTGACGCAAGCCTGATAGACCCTTCGGCGCCTGGAGTTTTCAGGCGTCGATCAAAATTTTATGCCGGACCAGATCAACTGTAGGAGTGAGCCTGCTCGCGATTGCGGTATGTCAGTCGACTCATTGGTTTCT
>NZ_JBSVXS010000044.1:0-41337 GCF_054070155.1 Pseudomonas sp. SDT291_1_S447 | reverse complement strand
CGTGAGAACAACTCGGTCAGTCCCTCTCCAAAAGAGAGAAGGGACTGATTGGGGGGATATTTGAGAGTACGCCGACGTGAAACTGCTTTGCCGAATCCATAGTCGACTCGATCTTTCAGGTCGATGGATCCCTCAAGACACCTCGGTCGGCCCCCTCTCCCTCTGGGAGAGGGCTGGGGTGAGGGGCAAGCCGTACGCAAAAATTCGCCCCACTCAAAAATCGATTCGCACATCCCCCTTCGGCACACTGCAGCACGACAAGATAAACCCTTCCGCCTCGTCGTCCTCGGTGATCCCGCCGTTGTGCTCCATCTCCACCTCGCCGCCCAGCTTGAGCACCTTGCACGTCCCGCAAATCCCCATCCCGCACGCCTTCGGAATCATCAAGCCAAGCTTGGCCGCCGCCGCGTGCACGGTCTCGCCCGGTGCCACACGAATGCTTTTGCCGGACGAAGTGAATTCGACCTGATGCAGATCCGCCGCATCGATTTCCGGCGCATCCGCAGCCTGCTCGGCCTGCTCCACCGCATCGGCACGCGCCTCCGGTGGCGTCGCACCAAACGACTCCTCGTGATAACGCGACATGTCGTAACCGGCCACTTCCAGCAGGCGCTTGACCGCGTTCATGTACGGCGTCGGGCCGCAGCAGAACACTTCGCGCTCAAGGAAGTCCGGCACCATCAGCTCAAGCATCTTGTGATTCAGGTAGCCGCGATACCCGGCCCACGGTTCACCCAAGCCATGCTTCTCGCAAATCAGGTGCAGGCTGAAGTTGTCGATCCGCGACGCCATGTGCTCCAGCTCGCGGTGGTAAATGATGTCTTTCGGCGAGCGCGCGCTGTGGATAAAGGTCATGTCGACGTTGGCGTTGGTGTCGTAGAACCAGCGCGCCATCGACATGCACGGCGTGATCCCCACGCCGCCGCTCAGATACAGCACTTTCGGGCTCGGAAAGTCGATGGCATTGAACAGCCCGACCGGCCCGTGCACCGCCAACTCCTGCCCTTCATGCAGCGTGTCGTGCAACCAGTTCGAGACCTTGCCCCCCGGTACGCGTTTGATCGTCACCGAAAAACTGTACGGCACCGACGGCGAGCTGGAGATCGTGTACGAACGCATGATCGGCTGGCCTTCGATTTCCAGCTCCAGGGTGACGAATTGCCCGGGCTTGAAGAAGAACAGGATCGGCTGGTCGGCCATAAAGCAGAAGGTGCGCACGTCCCAGGTTTCCTGGATGACTTTGACGCAACGGACGATGTGTCGGCCATTGGCCCAGGTCTGGGTGGTGACCGGATTCAGGAAGCTGTTGGACATGCTGTTCTCCACGGCCGACTGTCGGCCTCATGTCGGCGATTCTGCGTATAGCGCGAACCGCCCGTTTACCTATCCGCGACATCGGCATACTTATCGCGACCAGCCCCCAACCACCGGGGGTTGCGCGTCGGGAACAGATTGCACCATGTCGCCCATGGATAAGGTTCCGCCCTGCGCCGGCCCCACACTCGCCCCAACACCAAGACAGCTTCTTTACACCTTGCGTAGCAACCGTTAGCAGCACACCTGATCAGCCACTTTTCGCCGGCCACGCAGATGGCCATGAGGATCACATCGATGGACGTCACCGCAAAAATCAGCCTGGGCGATCCGCTGGAACCCGCACGCAAGGCCACCGCACAAATGCTCCAGGAGCGCGAGCGCACCTTTTCGCTACCGCAACCGTTCTATAGCGATGAGCGGCTGTTCGATATCGACATGCAGGAGATCTTCCAGAAAGAGTGGTTGATCGCTGGCATGACCTGCGAGATCCCGGCCAAGGGCAACTACCTGACCCTGCAGATCGGCAAGAACCCGATCATCGTCATCCGTGGCGCCGAGGGCGTAGTGCATGCGTTCCACAACGTCTGCCGCCATCGTGGCTCGCGTCTGTGCACCAGCGAAAAAGGCAAGGTTGCCAAACTGGTCTGCCATTACCACCAGTGGACGTACGAGCTGGACGGGCGTCTGCTGTTCGCCGGCACCGAAATGGGCGCCGACTTCGACATGAAGCAGTACGGCCTGAAACCGGTGAACGTGAAGACCGCCGGCGGCTACATCTTCATCAGCCTGGCCGAGAACCCGCCGGCCATTGATGACTTCCTGGCGACGCTGAACCATTACATGGAACCGTACGACATGGAGAACACCAAGGTGGCGATTACCACCACCTTGATGGAAAAGGCCAACTGGAAACTGGTGCTGGAAAACAACCGCGAGTGCTACCACTGCAACGCGTCGCACCCGGAACTGCTGAAAACCCTGCTGGAATGGGACGACGTGACCGATCCGCGCGCCGATCAGGCGTTCAAGGATCACGTCGCCGCCTCCGCCGCTGCCTGGGAAGCCGAAAAGATCCCCTACGCCCACGCCAGTTTCGGCCTGCGTAACCGCATCGTGCGCATGCCGCTGCTCAAGGGCACCGTGTCGATGACCCTCGACGGCAAACAGGGCTGCGCGAAACTGATGGGCCGGATCAAGAACCCGGACCTCGGCTCGATGCGTATCCTGCACCTGCCGCACTCGTGGAACCACTGCATGGGCGACCACATCATCGTCTTCACCGTGTGGCCGATCAGCGCCCAGGAAACCATGGTCACCACCAAGTGGATCGTGCACAAGGATGCGGTTGAGGGCATCGATTACGATGTTGATCGCATGCGTCAGGTGTGGGATGCGACCAATGATCAGGATCGCCGACTGGCGGAAGAGAATCAGCGCGGGATCAACTCGACGGCATATCAGCCTGGTCCTTACTCGAAGACTTATGAGTTTGGCGTGGTCAACTTTGTCGATTGGTACAGCGAGCGCTTGCTGAACAATCTCGGCGCAGAGCCTGCGCCTTACCTTAAAGGTGTGCCTGTCCAAGGATAAAAAGCATCGCGAGCAGGCTCACTCCTACATTTGGAATGCGTTCCCCTGTAGGAGTGAGCCTGCTCGCGATAGCTATTTCACATTCACCACATCCCTGAACCTTGATTGCACAAATTCTGACCAATCCCCCCACACCCCATACCCACCAAGCCTCCCAGCCTTCCGCAAACAAGTTATCCACACACCCACCCACAGCTAATGGGGACAACTGTGGATGACTCAAAAAATATCTCACTGATTTGCAAAGAAAAACCGTGACTTATCCAGAAGCACGGTTTTCGAAAGGCAATGATCATTTTTTGATCAACAGGCTGAAAGGTACTTAGATCGTGGCCTTCAGCGGATGGCAAACACCTTATCCACAGAAGCGCCAACAGAGATCGGGGGTAACTTTGCATCTGCTGTGGAAAAGTGCTGAAGACTGCGAAAAATCGGGGGTTTCGGAAGATTCATCCGGTTAAAAGTGCAAATTGATCAGTTATTGATCAAACCTTTGAAAGCCACGTTTTGCATGGCTATCAGCGGACAGCGAACATCTTATCCACAGAAGCGCCAACAGAGATCGGGGGTAACTCAGGAAGTTATCCCGCGGGAAAATCCCGTAAAAACCGCAACTTAGGCTGGCTGTTTTTTGATCTGCGGCCTGCAAGCCACGGCTGACGTGACTTGCAGTGAAGGGCAAACACGTTATCCACAGATTGACCAACAGGGATTGTGTGTAACCCCTCGTCAGTGGATAACCGGCTTCATGCTCGGTGCATGAGATAGGCCTCACCCGTCACCCGAATCATCGGATGCGGTACCACCTGACAGGTTTTGACGATGCCAAAGCCATGTCGCTCATAAAATCGCCGTGCACCGGTATTGGCGGCGTAGTCGATCAGGCTCAGCCCTTTGAGTGTGAGTTGATCGGCGCGCGCCTGGGCATGTTGGAGGAACTGCACGCCCAATCCTTGATTGCGCCAGCCTTCGTGCAGCGCCAGGCTGGAGATGTACAGCGTATCCGCCACCTCCATATCGGCGTAAGGCGCCAGCACAGGATCGGTGGGCGGTGCCGGGTCTGGATCTTCGCGCATGACGTAGCTGTGCATCATGCCGACCACGCAGCCTTCGGCCTCAGCGATCAGGCAGTTCTGCCAGGAAAAGTCCACATCATCGCGGGCATATCGCCGCTCACCGACATCAAGCAATGCCTCGCCCGGCTCCGCCAACTGGCTCCAGATGTAATCCGAGGCGCCCTCTGAGGAGATCTGAAACAAACGCGCAATAGCGCGCGCATCCGTGCGCCGGGCAGGTCGAAATTTAACGGTCATTCACTTGACTCCCTGTGTGGTGAGTGGCTTTTCTAACCTGTGCTTGAAAACAGCTGCAAACAGAAGCGCAATGTTTTTCATGTCAACAAATGACAGTTGTCGACCAAATACTTGCTCGCGAAAGCGCCGTATCCGCCAACATCATTGCTGACTGATCCGATGCATTCGCGAGCAAACCCGCTCCCACAGGGGGATTGGTTGGGTGTCAGCGGACCACGCCTTCTTCAATCAGCAACTTGAGGATGGCTTCGGCGCCAGCCTGCGGGGTAACGCCTTTGAGCACTTGTCCACCGCCACCACTGGCTTTGGCGGTAGCCGCTTTCATCCGGTCGGCACCGCTTTTGGCCTTGATCACTTTCAGGCGTTTGGGCCTTGGTTTGGCCGGCTGCAGGGTGGCGACAGCGAGGAGTTCATCGTCGACAACCTCTACGTCATCGGCCTCCAACACCCCGCGTCGCGCCGGGCCATAGGCACTCTGCCGAGGCTTCGGCGCAGCGTTATCCACAGTCGCCAGAAACGGCAGTTTCACCTTCAAGCGCCGACGCTGCCCACGCGGCAAAGCCTGCAGCACCAACGCCGAACCGTCATTGATCGACTCGACCTGCGCCAGCCCGACCACCAACGGCCAACCCAGACCTTCCGCCAACAAGAACGGCAGCATCCCCGAACCTTCGCCGGTTTCTGCCTGGCTGCCAGTCAGCACCACTTGCGCACCGGCATCGCGCAGATACGCGGTCAGCGCTGGTAGCGCATCGGCACCAGCAGGTTGTTCCAGCACGTGCATCTGCTCAAGACCCATACCCAGATAGGCGCGCAACGCCGGTTCCGCAATGTCGCCGGCATGCAGCACTTGCAGGTTATCCCCAGCCAGTTGCAGGCCCAGTTCAACGGCGCGCGCGTCCTGATCAGCACGGCGTGGCCGCCCGGAAGTCGGGTGGGCGCCGATGGAAACCAGACTGATAACTTTCGTGTTCATAGCGTTTCCTTAAGCCGCATCGCGCTTGGCTTCGTTGCGGTAAGCCGCGACCGCCGCGATCAAGGCTTGAAGAATCTCTGCGCTTTCTCCGATCACCGAGAGGTCGGCGCGTTTGATCATGTCGCAACCTGGATCAAGGTTGATCGCCACGACCTTGTCGCAGGCGCCAATGCCTTGCAGATGCTGGATCGCGCCTGAGATACCCACAGCCACATAGACCCGTGCGGTGACCCAGGTACCGGACGCACCAACCTGCCGATCACGGGCCATGAAGCCATCGTCCACCGCCACCCGCGACGCACCTTCAGTAGCACCGAGCGCCGCCGCCGTTTCGTGGAACAGCGCCCAGTCCTTGACGCCATTACCGCCGGAGAAAATGAACTCCGCTTCGGCCATCGGAATCGCTGCCGGGTCGACCGCCACAGCACCGAGATCTTCGATCCGCGACAGGCTGCGCGCGACACTTGTGGATAACTCCACATGCAAGGCTTCATGTCGGGTTTCGCTGACCGGCTCGGCGCATTCGGCCGCAGCCAGAATCAACCGTGCGACGGGACGGGCAAGGTCTTGCAGCCCGGCGCCCGCACGGCCAATGCACTCCTGATCCTTGACCTGCCAGACCCGAGTCGCCGGGCGCTCGCCCAGTGCAGCGGCAAAGCGCCGACCGAGCTCACCACCACCGCTGCGGCTGTCCGGTAGCAGCCAGTGACGCGGGTTGAACTGGTTATCCACAGCGCGCAAACCTTGCACCCGTTGCTCCGGTGCATAACCACTGAATGCTTCACCTTCGAGCACCAGCAAGCGATCGACGCCAGCGGTCGCGAAAGCGTTTTCCTTGTGTTCGCCAAAGACCACCGCCAACACCGCACCGTCCTGACCGGCGAGTTGATGGGCGAGGCCAAGCAAATCACGGTCGTGACTGCTCAAGCGGCCGCCGACCATGTCGGGCACCACTGTGATGTAGAACGCCGGAGCCGGCACTTGATGCAGCGGCAATTGCACTTCCACAGCAGCCGAACGTTTGACCGCGCCGCCCTGTTGCGCGCCGCTGCGGTCGATACGCTTGATGCCGTTCGGGCCGATAAAACCGATGCCGTGCAGATTCTTGCGGATGATGCCGTTGGGGCCCATCCAGCTGTGTTGCGCCGGTTGCATGGCCGCGTGCAGCGGATGCAGGCGGTTACGCGCAATCCATTCGGCGCGTGGGTCGCGGCGGATAATGTCGCTCATCAGTGGGCCTCCGCAGGTTCACGTTTGGCCGGGGTGGCAGGCTTGTTCGGCGCGGCGTCTTCGAGCAGCGCGTCGGCCACCAGTTCGGCGATGTCCTTGATCAGCGGCCGCGGTTCGACCACGCCTTCGAGCATTGCTGTGCACTGTGGACAACCCACCGCCACCAGTTCGGCGCCGGTTTCGCGGATGTCGTCCATGCGCATATCAGGAATCCGCTGCTTACCCGGAATGTCGGTGATCGGCGCCCCGCCACCACCGCCGCAGCAGCGCGAGCGGAAGCCGGAACGTTGCATTTCTTTGACTTCGATGCCGAGCGCACGCAGCACTTCACGCGGCGCTTCATACTCGCCGTTGTAGCGGCCGAGGTAGCACGGATCGTGATAGGTCACGCTGTTGCCTTTGTGCTGGCCGAGATTCAGCGCACCGGCCTGGATGATTTCTGCCATGTAGGTGCTGTGGTGCTGCACCAGATAGTTGCCGTCGAACGCGCCGTACTCGTTTTTCAGCACATGGAAGCTGTGCGGATCGCAGGTGACGATGCGGTTGAAGCTGTATTTGGCCAGGGTCTGGATGTTGCGCTTGGCGAGCAACTGGAAAGTCGCTTCATCGCCGAGACGCCGGGCGACGTCGCCGCTGTCACGCTCTTCGAGGCCGAGCACGGCAAAGTCGATTTTCGCCGCTTTCAGCACTTTGACGAAGGCGCGCAAGGTGCGCTGGTTGCGCATGTCGAAGGCGCCGTCGCCGACCCAGAACAGCACGTCGGTGGATTTCTTTTCGCTGAGCAGATTGAGGTTCAGATCCGCCGCCCAGTTCATCCGCCCGCCCGGGGCGAAACCGCCAGGGTTGTCGGTGGCAATCAGATTTTCGAGGACTTCGGCGCCCTTGTTCGGCGTCGCGCCTTTTTCCAGGGTCAGGTGACGGCGCATGTCGACGATGGCGTCGACGTGCTCGATCATCATCGGGCATTCCTCGACGCAGGCGCGGCAAGTGGTGCACGACCACAGGGTTTCGGCGTCGACCAAGCCGTTGACGATCGGTTGATGTGGATTACCGCTATGTTCGCCTACAGGTTTGCCCGGATACGGGCTGCCGGCGAACTTGGCATCGGTACCGCCAGCGAGGCCGACGACCATGTCCTGAATCAGTTTTTTCGGGTTCAGCGGCTGGCCGGCGGCGAAGGCCGGGCAGGCGGCTTCGCACTTGCCGCACTGCACGCAGGCGTCGAAACCGAGCAACTGGTTCCAAGTGAAATCCTTGGGTTTTTCCACACCTAACGGCGCTGAGGGATCATTGAGATCCAGCGGTTTAAGGCCGGTGGAACGACCGCCGCCAAAACGTTCAGCGCGACGATGCCAAGCCAAGTGCAACGCACCGGCGAAGGCGTGTTTCATCGGCCCGCCCCAGGTCATGCCGAAGAACAGTTCCGACACGCCCCACAGCACACCAATTCCGAGGATGACCGCGAGCACCCAGCCGCCGAAGTTCTCCGGGAGGATTCCGGCCACCGGCAAGGTCAGCAGGAAGAACGACGCCGAGAACGCCAGCAGGCTTTTCGGCAGGCGCATCCACGGGCCTTTCGACAGCCGCGCCGGCGGGTTGCGCCGACGCAGGTAAACGAAGATCGCGCCGACGAACATCACTGCCGTCATCAGCAGCAAGGCGTAACCGAGGATGCGGTTATGCAGGCCGAAACCGTGCACCAGCAGCGCCAGCACAATCGACGCCACTGCACCGCCGGCCGTGGCCACGTGGGTGTTGGCGATGTATTTGTCCCGCGCCACCACATGGTGCAAATCGACCATGTAGCGCTTGGGCATGGCCAACAGGCCGCCGATCAGATCGACCTTCGAGGCCCGGCCCCGACGCCACATCGCTACCCGCCGCAACGCGCCGAGGACACCAAGGCCGATAGCTGCGAACAACAGGATTGGAAGAAGGGTGTTCAACATGGTGAAGCTCCCAAAGACCGCAGGGTCTTGCAGGTCGAGTTGCCTTACTCGGTCACTGTGGGAGCGAACTTGCTCGCGAAGGCGGACTGACATTCAACATCGATGTCGACTGATCCACCGCTTTCGCGAGCAAGCTCGCTCCCACAGGGTTGTGTGCAAACCTTTAAAAGTCTTTACACAGTCTGAGCGCGTCGTAGATGGCGGCGTGGGTGTTGCGCTGCGCCACGCAGTCGCCGATGCGGAACAGCAAGTAGCCGTCGCCCGCCTCGCTCAGCGAAGGTTGCGGCTGGATCGCGAACAACGCTTCGACGTCGATCTGGCCCTTGTTGCGCGAACCCTCTTTGAGCGCGTAGTAGATTTCCTCATCCGGACGCACGCCGTTTTCCACCACCACCTGATCGACCACCCGCTCCTCTTTCGCGCCGGTGTATTCGTTCTCCAGTACCGCGACCAGTTTGTCGCCTTCGCGGTAGACCTTTTCCAGCATCATGTCGCCGGTCATGATCACTTCTTTCGGGTACATGCTGCGGTAGTAGGTCGGGAACGACGTACCGCCGATGGCCACGCCCGGTTTGATGTCGTCGGTGACGATCTCGACCTGGCTGCCCTTGTCGGCGAGGAAGTCGGCGACCGACATCCCGGTGAACTCGCAAATGGTGTCGTAGACCAGCACGTTCTTGCCCGGCGCAACCTTGCCGTCGAGCACGTCCCAACTGCTGACCACCAGCCCTTCGGCAGCGCCCCAGTGCTCGTTCTGCTCCAGATACGGATGCCCGCCGACCGCCAGTACCACCACGTCCGGACGCAAGTCCATGATGGTCTCGGCATCAGCTGCCGTGCCCAGGCGCAAATCGACTTTCAGCCGCGCCAGTTCCAGTTGGAACCAACGGGTAATACCGGCGATCTGGTCACGCTGCGGCGCTTTCGATGCGGTGGTGATCTGGCCGCCGATGAATTCCTTCTTCTCGAACAGGGTCACGTCGTGGCCACGCTCGGCAGCAACCCGTGCCGCTTCCATCCCGGCAGGGCCGGCACCGACGATGACCACCTTGCGTTTCGGCCCGGTGGATTTCTCGATGATGTGCGGCACGCCCATGTATTCACGGGACGTTGCAGCATTCTGGATGCACAACACGTCGAGGCCTTGATACTGGCGGTCGATGCAATAGTTGGCGCCGACGCACTGTTTAATCTGGTCGATCTGGCCCATCTTGATCTTGGCGATCAGGTGCGGGTCGGCAATGTGCGCGCGGGTCATGCCGACCATGTCGACGTAACCGCCTTCAAGGATGCGCGTGGCCTGGTTCGGATCCTTGATGTTCTGTGCGTGCAGCACCGGCACCTTGACCACTTCCTTGATCCCGGCGGCCAGATGCAGGAACGGCTCCGGTGGATAACTCATGTTCGGAATCACGTTGGCCAGGGTGTTGTGGGTGTCACAGCCCGAGCCGACGACGCCGATGAAGTCGAGCATGCCGGTGTCGTCGTAATACTTGGCGATCTGCTTCATGTCTTCGTGGGACAAACCGTCCGGGTGGAACTCGTCACCGCACAGACGCATGCCCACGCAGAAGTCATCACCGACCTCGGCGCGCACGGCTTTCAAGACTTCCAGACCGAACTTCATCCGGCCTTCGAAGCTGCCACCCCATTCGTCGGTACGCTTGTTGACGCGCGGGCTCCAGAACTGGTCGATCATGTGCTGGTGCACCGCCGACAGCTCAACGCCGTCGAGACCACCGGCCTTGGCCCGGCGCGCGGCCTGGGCGTAGTTGCCGATCACCCGCCAGATTTCTTCCGGCTCGATGGTTTTGCAAGTGGCGCGGTGTACCGGTTCACGAATGCCCGACGGCGACATCAGCGTCGGCCAGTTGAAGCCGTCCCAGCGCGAGCGGCGGCCCATGTGGGTAATCTGAATCATGATCTTGGCGCCATGCTTGTGCATGGCGTCGGCCAGATTCTGGAAATGCGGAATGATCCGGTCGGTCGACAGGTTGACCGAGCTCCACCATTCCTGCGGGCTGTCGATGGCGACCACGGAGGAGCCGCCACAGATCGCCAGGCCGATGCCGCCCTTGGCTTTCTCTTCGTAATACTTGACGTAGCGGTCGGTGGTCATGCCACCGTCCGTCGCGTAGACCTCAGCGTGCGCGGTGCTGAGCACGCGGTTGCGGATGGTCAGTTTGCCGATCTGGATCGGCTGGAACATTGCTTCGAAAGCCATGGCGGGTTCCTCGACTTACAACGGCTTGACGGTGAACAGGCCGTCGTCGTGGCCTTCTTCGGAGCCACCGTAGACTTGCTCGGCGACGGTGCGAATCTTGCTGCCGCGTGCTTCAAGAATCTGATCCATGGCCCCGGCAAACCAACCGGTGAACATGTAGTCGACCTTGCGCCCGACCTTGCCGTAGACGTAGACGAATGCCGAGTGTTCGAGCTTGACGCTGGCGGTGCCTTTGTCGAGGTCGATGTCCTGGATCTTGAACAGGCCCCAGCCGCGTTGCGACAGACGCTTCATGTAGTGCTCGAACACCGCGACGCCTTCCAGGCCGTGGCATTCAGCTTCTTTCTCGCACCAGTGCCAAGCAGATTTGTAGCCGGCCTTGTAGAGGATTTCGGCGTAGGCATCAGCGCCCAAAACTTCCTCGATGCCCATGTGGTTGTTGACGAAGAAATGCCGTGGCACGTAGAGCATCGGCAGGGCGTCGGAGGTCCAGACACCGGTCTCGCTGTCGACTTCGATTGGCAATTGCGGGGCGATCTTGGCCATGGAAACTTAACTCCAGAAAAATAGTGGATTCAGTGGTGACCGCTGCCCTCACCCCAGCCCTCTCCCACAGGAGAGGGGGCAGATCGGCGGCGGTCTTGAGTCAGCGTTACTCGCCCCAGACGTCTTTCAGGACGTTGACCCAGTTTTCGCCCATGATCTTGCGCACAACGCGCTCGGAGTGGCCGCGCTTGAGCAGGGTTTCAGTCAGGTTCGGGAACTCGCCGACGGTGCGGATGCCCAGCGGATTGATGATCTTGCCGAAGCTGGTCAGACGGCGGGCGTAGCCCTTGTCGTGGGTCAGGTATTCGAAGAAGTCCTGGCCGTGACCCTGGGTGAAGTCGGTGCCGATGCCGATGGCGTCTTCGCCGACAATGTTCATCACGTATTCGATCGCTTCGGCGTAGTCGTCGATGGTCGAATCGATGCCCTTGGCGAGGAACGGCGCAAACATGGTCACGCCGACAAAACCGCCGTGGTCGGCAATGAACTTCAGCTCTTCATCGGACTTGTTGCGCGGGTGCTCTTTGAGACCCGACGGCAGGCAGTGGGAATAGCAGACCGGTTTTTTCGATTCGAGGATGACTTCTTCCGAGGTCTTGGAACCGACGTGGGACAGGTCGCACATGACGCCGACGCGGTTCATCTCGGCAACGATTTCGCGACCGAAACCCGACAGGCCGCCATCACGCTCGTAGCAACCGGTACCGACCAGATTCTGGGTGTTGTAGCACATCTGCACGATGCCGACGCCGAGCTGCTTGAACACCTCGACATAGCCGATCTGGTCTTCAAACGCGTGAGCATTCTGGAAGCCGAAGAGGATGCCGGTCTTGCCTTGTTCCTTGGCGCGACGGATGTCGGCAGTGGTGCGCACTGGCATCACCAGGTCGCTGTTTTCGCGGATCAGCTTCTGGCTGGCAGCGATGTTGTTCACGGTCGCCTGAAAGCCTTCCCACACCGACACAGTGCAGTTGGCTGCCGTCAGACCGCCCTTGCGCATGTCTTCGAACAGCTCGCGGTTCCATTTGGCAATGATCAGACCGTCGATAACGATGCTGTCGGCGTGTAATTCGGCTGGGCTCATCAGGCGTCCCCTTATTGGCGATTCATGCGCCGAATCGTCTGCCGGCGCTTTGGGGCCAGCATATGCCTCGGTGCAGGGGCGACCGGGTGCAAAAACGACAGGGGAATTGCCGAAAGCGTCAATCCGCGACAAAGGGTCGCCAGACGCCCCGATCAGCTACCTGTTCAAGCCCGCAAGCTTGAGCCAGAATCTCCGGCATCTTGGAAACACCACTGGATTAGAGCGGCGACAACAATGAAATCGATCTTCCTGGCTTTGGCACTGCTTGCGACCGGCGTACACGCCGCCGAAGAGTCCGACAACAACCCGTGCGACGCGGTGGAAAACGACGTCCAGACCCTGGAATGCTCGACCTACAGCCGCACCACCGCCGAAGACCTGCTCAAGGACAACTACGCCAGCCTGACCGAACGCATGCAGACCGCGTACGGCAAAAACGCGACGCAACTGGCGGATATCACCGCCAAACTCAAAACCGCCCAGCAGCAGTGGCTGAAGACGCGGGATGCCGATTGCGCGGTGGAAGCGTTCCCGGCGACGGCGGGGAGCAAGGCGTTCACAATTGCGCAGAATGACTGCATAGCGCGGATGAGTGATGAACGGTCGGAGTTTTTGGAGTCGATTGGGCAGGAGTGATCCTGACCACTCGTAACATGCCGTCAATTCTTGTTGATTGGCCTTGGGAGAAATATAAGCAAAGATTCTGAAATCTTATAAAAGACTTATATTTTTCCAATATGAAGTTACCCACAGATATCCAAATCATCAACGACGCCGAGGGCAACCCCGCCTTCGTCGTCATTCCCTACGCGCAGTACGTTGCGCAAAAAATGCAGCCCGATCTGATTCCCCATGAGGTGGTCAGCCGGATGGTCGATGGGGCAACACCGATCCGTGCCTGGCGCGAACACCTCAACCTGACTCAGGAAGAAGTCGCCAAACGCATGGGTATTTCGCAACCGGCGTTTGCTCAACAGGAAACGGTGTCCAAGCCACGTAAAGCGACACGCGAGAAAATTGCGTCGGCGTTCGGGATCACCGCCAATCAGCTTGAGCTGTAAGCTGCCCTCTTCACTTCAAGGAATTCCCCATGAACATCTGCGGCATCGAAATCAAAGGCAGCGAAGCGATCATCGCCGTGGCCGCTCTCGACGGTTCGACCCTGAGCCACATTCCCCTCGCCACCAAGAAGATCGCCCTCGAAGACGATGACGAAGCGGCCAACGTGAAATTGTTCGCGGCGCAGGTGGCGTCGTTTGTGCGGGAGAATTCGGTTGACCGGATTGCGATCAAGAAGCGCAGCAAGAAGGGTGAGTTTGCCGGTGGGCCGACGACATTCAAGATTGAAGGGATTTTGCAGTTGCTCGATGGGTGTGAGGTGACGTTGTTGTCGCCGCAGACGATCAATGCGCAGGCGAAGAAGCATAATTTCGAGCTGCCGGGGACGCTGAACAAGTATCAGCATGAGGCTTATAAGGCGGCGTGTTCGGCGTTGGTGAAGAAGTAACCAACAGCAAGATCAAAAGATCAGCCTTCGGCAGCTCCTACATTGGAATGCATTTCCCTGTAGGAGCTGCCGAAGGCTGCGATCTTTTGATTTCAGGCCTGCGCGGTACGGCGGTCTTCGCGGGGGCAGCGGGCGAATTTTGCGCGGTAGCTGCGGGTGAAGTACGACGGTGATTCAAACCCGCAGGCGATGCTCACTTCGAGCACGCTCATGTCGGTTTGGCGCAGCAGTTGCCGGGCCTTTTCCAGGCGCAGACGCAGGTAGAAGTTGCTCGGTGTATCGTTCAAGTGCAGCCGAAACAAGCGCTCCAGTTGCCGTCGCGTCACTTTGATCGATTCCGCCAGTTGCAGCGTGGTCAGCGGCGGTTCGCTGTGCTGCTCCATCTCGCCAATCACCTGCACCAGTTTCTTGTTATTGATGCCGTAACGCGTGGCGACTTCCATGCGCTGGTGATCTTTGCGCGGACGAATACGCCCCAGCACAAACTGCTCGCTGACCTGAATCGCCAGTTGCGGTCCATGGGCCTGGGCGATCAGATCGAGCATCAAATCGATGGACGCGGTGCCGCCCGCCGAGGTGATGCGCCGACGGTCGATCTCGAACAGCTCTTGGGTCACGCTGAGCTGTGGATAATATTCCTTGAATGCGTCGATGGCTTCCCAGTGCAGGGTCAGGCGATGGCCATCGAGCAGGCCCGCTTCAGCGAGGACAAAGCTGCCGGTGTCGATGGCACCGAGGGTCACGCCTTCGTTATCCAGCCGCCGCAACCAGTGTTCAAGGGTGGGCGTGGCGAACTTCAGCGGTTCAAACCCGGCCACCACCAGCAGCGTCGCGCCTTTCTTCAACGGCTCCAGTGCCGCGTCGGCGTTGACCGACATGCCGTTGCTCGCCAACACCGCCCCGCCATCAGCGCTCAACACATGCCAGCGGTACAGCTCGCCACGAAAGCGGTTGGCCACGCGTAGCGGTTCGATCGCGGAAATAAAGCCGATGGCGGAGAACCCCGGCATCAGCAAGAAGTAGAAATCCTGGGACATGTGCGCACTCGGTTGGCGGGTAGCGTGGGATGTTGATACGCCAGTTGTCTTCAGCATTCAAGAGCGCAGGTCGCTACAGTGCAAATGCCAGTCGCCGCAGTGCGCTTTCATGGGCGTATAGCTGCGTAACTTGGCATCACCGGCGCGTCAGACGCCGGGAACCACAATAAACGACCTGCCGAGGAACCCGACATGAAACGACTGATCAGCAGCTGTGTTCTTGCACTCAGCGGTACCGCTTTCTTCAGCGCCAGCGTCATGGCGGCCGAACCCGCCTCATGCCAGAACGTGCGCATGGGCGTGGTCAACTGGACCGACGTGATCGCCACCAGTGCCATGACCCAGGTCCTGCTCGACGGCCTCGGCTACAACACCAAACAAACCAGCGCGTCCCAGCAGATTATCTTCGCCGGGATCCGCGATCAGCGCCTGGACCTGTTCCTCGGTTACTGGAACCCGCTGATGACCCAGACCATCACCCCGTTCGTCGACGCCAACCAAGTCAAAGTCCTCGAAGCGCCAAGCCTGAAAGACGCCCGCGCGACCCTCGCGGTGCCGACTTATCTGGCGGACAAGGGCCTGAAAACCTTCGCCGACATCGCCAAGTTTGAAAAAGAGCTGGGCGGCAAGATCTACGGCATCGAGCCAGGCTCGGGCGCCAACACGCAGATCAAGGCGATGATCGCCAAGAACCAGTTCGGCCTCGGCAAGTTCCAACTGG
The DNA here is from genome assembly GCF_054070155.1 of Pseudomonas sp. SDT291_1_S447. NCBI lineage: Bacteria > Pseudomonadati > Pseudomonadota > Gammaproteobacteria > Pseudomonadales > Pseudomonadaceae > Pseudomonas > Pseudomonas sp. SDT291_1_S447. The sequence continues at coordinate 25,843 of NZ_JBSVXS010000044.1, read as the reverse complement.
TCGAGTCGAGCGAGGCCGGCATGCTCGCCGCCGTCGACCGCGCTGTGCGCCGCAAAGAGGCCGTGGTGTTCTTCGGCTGGGCACCGCACCCGATGAACGTCAACGTCAAGATGACTTATCTAACCGGCAGCGACGATGCCCTTGGTCCGAACGAAGGCATGGCCACCGTGTGGACCGTCACCGCGCCGAAATACGCTGAGCAGTGCCCGAACATTGGTCGCCTGCTGACCAACCTGACGTTCACCGCCGAGGACGAGAGCCGGATGATGCAGCCGCTGCTCGACCACAAGGACGCCTTCGAATCGGCCAAGCAATGGCTCAAGGATCACCCCGAAGACAAGCAGCGCTGGCTTGAGGGTGTGACCACGTTCGATGGCAAACCGGCCGCTGAAAACCTCCAGCTGACCAGCAAATAACCCTCTATTGAAAAGCCCCTCTCCCGGATGGGAGAGGCGACTGTCCGAAGCTTCGCAGCCCCGAACAGGGCTGCGGACAGACCCATCACGCCTGAAGGAAACCGCACTATGAACCACGACGTCATCATCACCTGCGCACTCACCGGTGCTGGCGACACGACCGCCAAGAGCCCGCACGTGCCGGTCACCCCGAAGCAAATCGCTGCCGCCGCCGTTGAAGCAGCCAAGGCCGGCGCCACCGTTGTGCATTGCCATGTGCGCGATCCGCAGACCGGCAAGTTCAGCCGTGACGTGGCGCTGTACCGCGAAGTGATGGAGCGCATCCGCGAGGCCGACGTCGACATCATCGTCAACCTCACTGCCGGCATGGGCGGCGACCTGGAAATCGGCGCCGGCGAGAACCCGATGGAGTTCGGTCCGAACACCGATCTGGTCGGCCCGCTGACCCGTCTCGCCCACGTCGAAGAGTTGCTGCCAGAAATCTGCACTCTCGATTGCGGCACGCTGAACTTCGGTGATGGCGACACCATTTATGTCTCCACTCCGGCGCAACTGCGGGCCGGCGCTAAGCGCATCACCGAGCTGGGCGTGAAGGCTGAGCTGGAGATTTTCGACACCGGTCATCTGTGGTTTGCCAAGCAGATGATCAAGGAAGGTTTGCTCGACAACCCGTTGTTCCAGCTGTGTCTGGGCATCCCGTGGGGCGCCCCGGCGGATACCACCACCATGAAAGCCATGGTCGACAACCTGCCCGCCGATGCGGTGTGGGCCGGGTTTGGCATTGGCCGGATGCAGATGCCGATGGCGGCGCAAGCGGTGCTGCTCGGCGGCAACGTGCGGGTCGGGCTGGAGGACAACCTGTGGCTGGACAAGGGTGTGCTGGCGACCAACGGCCAATTGGTCGAACGCGCCACCGAAATCCTCAGCCGCCTCGGCGCCCGCGTACTGACCCCGGCCGAGGGCCGCAAGAAAATGGGCCTGACCCAGCGCGGCTAACCCTCAGCTCAAAAAACGGGGCTCTAACTGCCCCCCAAATTTCACCTGTAGGAGCTGCCGAAGGCTGCGATCTTTTGATTTTGTTTTTCAAGGTCAAGATCAAAAGATCGCAGCCTTCGGCAGCTCCTACAGGGATCACCTCACTCGGGAAAATCCCTATGAGCTTTATCACCGAAATCAAAACCTTCGCCGCGCTGGGCAGCGGTGTCATTGGCAGCGGTTGGGTCGCTCGCGCCCTCGCCCATGGCCTCGACGTGGTGGCTTGGGACCCGGCACCGGGCGCCGAAGCGGCGCTGCGCAAACGCGTGGCCAATGCCTGGGGTGCGCTGGAGAAAAACGGTCTGGCGCCGGGTGCTTCACAGGATCGTCTGCGCTTTGTCGCGACCATCGAGGAGTGCGTTCGCGATGCCGATTTCATTCAGGAAAGCGCCCCGGAACGTCTCGAATTGAAGCTCGATCTGCACAGCAAAATCAGCGCCGCGGCCAAGCCCGATGCGTTGATCGGTTCGAGTACATCGGGCTTGCTGCCGAGCGAGTTCTACGAGAGTTCGACGCACCCGGAACGCTGCGTGGTCGGCCACCCGTTCAACCCGGTTTATTTACTGCCGCTGGTGGAAGTTGTGGGTGGCAAGAACACCGCGCCCGAAGCCGTACAAGCAGCGATGAAAGTCTACGAATCCCTCGGCATGCGTCCGTTGCATGTGCGCAAGGAAGTGCCAGGGTTTATCGCCGACCGCTTGCTTGAAGCGCTGTGGCGTGAGGCGCTGCACCTGGTCAATGACGGCGTAGCGACCACTGGCGAGATCGATGATGCGATCCGTTTTGGCGCCGGGTTGCGCTGGTCGTTTATGGGTACGTTCCTGACTTACACCCTGGCCGGCGGTGATGCCGGCATGCGCCACTTCATGTCGCAATTCGGCCCGGCGTTGCAGTTGCCGTGGACGTATCTGCCGGCGCCGGAACTGACTGACAAGTTGATTGATGATGTGGTCGATGGCACCAGTGACCAGCTTGGCCGCCACAGCATTTCGGCGCTGGAGCGCTATCGTGATGATTGCTTGCTGGCGGTGCTGGAGGCGGTGAAGACTACCAAGGAGAAGCATGGGATGAGTTTCAGCGAGTGATGGGGTTGGCATGAAATCGCTGCCCTCACCCTAGCCCTCTCCCGGGGGGAGAGGGAACTGACCGTGGTGTTTTTGCGAGCTACGCCGACTTGCACCATCGAGCCGAACTCAGGACTTGAAACGCTTGAAGATCTGCTCCCTTTCCCCCTCTCCCCCTTGGGGGAGAGGGCTGGGGTGAGGGGTTAGCTCTTGATCTTAACGACCCGCCCACTGCCGGAACCCAATCATGCCCACTCTCACCACCTACCAAACCACAATCATCCCCGACTGGGTCGACTACAACGGCCACCTGCGCGACGCCTTCTACCTGCTGATTTTCAGCTACGCCACCGACGCCCTGATGGACCGCCTCGGCATGGACAGCAACAACCGCGAAGCCAGCGGCAACTCGCTGTTCACCCTCGAACTGCACCTCAATTATCTGCACGAAGTGAAACTCGATACCGAGGTGGAAGTACGCACGCAAATCATCGGTCACGACAGCAAACGCCTGCACCTCTATCACAGCCTGCACAAGGCCGGTGACCTGCAGGAACTGGCCGGCAACGAACAGATGCTGTTGCACGTTGACCTCGCCGGCCCGCGCTCGGCACCGTTCAGCGCGGACACCTTGAGCCGCCTGCAAAGCATCGTCGCCGAACAGAAAGACCTGCCCGCTCCCGCTTACACCGGCCGCGTTATCGCGCTGCCACCTGCAAGGTAAATCCATCGATCACAAGGAACCGCCATGAACACCGCTGCCGCTGTTGCCGACTTCCGTACTTATCCGTTGATCAGCGCGCTCGGTGGCGTGCAGACCTTGGCGGATCGCGTTGCCATTGAATGGGCTGACGGGCGCATCAGCCCGTTTCACCATGTCTGGTTGCGGGACAACTGCCCCTGTCCGCAGTGCGTCTACAACGTCACCCGCGAGCAGGTTTTCGAGAGCGTCGATGCCGCTGAGGACCTCAAGCCTGCCGCCGCCCATATCGATACCGACGGCTGCCTGCGCATTGACTGGCAGGACGGCCACCTCAGCCGATTCGATCCAGGCTGGTTGCGCGCCCATGCCTACGATGAGCAATCCCGCGCCGAACGCTTGGCCGCCAAACCCAAGCCTTATCTGTGGCGCAGCGATATGCAGTTGCCGGTGTTCGAATACGCGGCACTGATGAACGACAACGCCGCGCTGCTGCAATGGCTGATTGCGGTACGCGACATCGGCCTGACGCAAGTGCGCGGTGTGCCCACCGAGCCCGGTTCGCTGAAGCTCATCGCGCAACGCATTTCCTTTATCCGTGAGAGCAATTTCGGCGTGCTGTTCAACGTGCAATCCAAGGCCGACGCCGACAGCAATGCCTACACCGCTTTCAACCTGCCGTTGCACACCGATCTGCCGACCCGTGAGCTGCAACCGGGGCTGCAATTTCTGCATTGCCTGGTGAATGACGCCGAGGGCGGCGAAAGCATTTTTGTCGACGGTTTCGCGATTGCCGATGCGTTGCGCAGTGAAGACCCGGCGTCGTTTCAGGCGCTGTGTGAAATACCCGTGGAGTTTCGCAACAAGGATCGTCATAGCGACTATCGCTGTCTGGCGCCGATCATCGCTCTGGATGCTCTGGGACGCGTGGCGGAAATTCGCATGGCGAACTTTCTGCGCGGCGCGTTCGATACGTCAGTGGAGCAAATGCCACGGTTGTATCGGGCTTATCGACGCTTTATTGCGATGACCCGCGAGCCACGGTTTCGGCTGATGCAACGGCTCAACCCCGGTGAGTTGTGGTGCTTTGATAACCGCCGCACATTGCATGCGCGTAATGCGTTTGACCCGGCTACGGGAGGGCGGCATTTTCAGGGCTGCTATGTCGACCGGGATGAGTTGTTGTCGCGGATTCTCGTGTTGCAACGCTAGACCTTAAAAAGATCGCAGCCTTCGGCAGCTCCTACATTGGAATGCGTTCCCTGTAGGAGCTGCCGAAGGCTGCGATCTTTGCTTTTATAAGCAGGCAAAAAAAGCCCCGATGCAAGCCGTGACAGGATCGGGGCAGAGGCTACTGTTGAGGAGCTGCCGTGCGAGGGTGACCAAACCTTCGTGTTGCAAGCTGAGTTCAGTGTGCCCACTCCCTTGAGCGGCGAGTTAGCCGAAAACGACCTGTTCATAGCCGTCGCAGCCACTGCGACAAAACGCCCTTGCCGTGCCCCGGCGTGGCTACCAGAATCGAGCCACGACCTCCGTTACCGAAGAAGGATGCGCGTCATGATGTATGCCGATTTGATCGATCAGGAAGATTTGTTGGGCCAACTCAAGGCGTTGGGTATTCAAGTGCCCAGTGGCACGACCGCCGATCAGGCTTGCGAGTGCGCGGTGCGCGGTCTGGATAATGTTCGCGCGTTTGAACTGCGCAAGATGGTCAAGGACATGTACACCAGCGGCGCCAGTATCCAGCCGGCGGTGCGGCAGGCGATCGACAAACAATTACTGCCGGCATTGGCGGACTATCAGCAAAGCCATAGCGCCTGACAGCAGATCAAAAGATCGCAGCCTTCGGCAGCTCCTACATTGGAACGCATATCCCTGTAGGAGCTGCCGCAGGCTGCGATCTTTTGCCTTACAGCCTTACGCTGGCAAACGTCGACTCATTGCGCGCCTGACTCAACGCCGACATCGGCCCCGACAGCGGCGACATCACGATTGCCTGCGGCAGCGGCAGCATCGCCACTTGCTGGGTGGTGTTGGAGCCTACGCGCTCGTCACGCGGTGGAATGCCGAAGTACTCGCGGTAGCACTTGGAGAAGTGCGGCGTCGAGACGAAACCACACACCGACGCCACTTCGATGATCGACATCGGCGTTTGCTTGAGCAACTGCCGGGCGCGGATCAGGCGCAGCTTCAAGTAATAACGCGATGGCGAGCAATGCAGGTATTTCTGGAACAACCGCTCCAGCTGTCGACGCGACACAGCGACATACACCGCCAGTTCGTCCAGATCGATCGGCTCTTCCAGATTGGCTTCCATCAGCGCGACGATTTCCTGCAGTTTCGGCTGGTTGGTGCCAAGCATGTGCTTGAGTGGCACGCGCTGATGATCCTGCTCGTTGCGGATGCGTTCGTAGACAAACATCTCCGAGATCGCGGCAGACAGTTCACGACCGTGATCGCGGCTGATCAGGTGCAGCATCATGTCCAGCGGCGCGGTGCCGCCGGAGCTGGTGAAACGGTTACGGTCGAGGGTGAACAAGCGAGTGCTCATGGCCACGCGCGGGAAAGCTTCCTGCATCGCCGCCAGACATTCCCAGTGCACGCTGCAATCGAAACCGTCGAGCAGGCCGGCGCAGGCCAGCGCCCAACTGCCGGTGCACACGGCGCCGAGGCGCTTGGACTGACGCGCCTGGCTTTGCAGCCAGGAGACGTGTTCACGGGTAACGGTGCGTTGAATGCCGATACCGCCGCAGACAATCACGGTGTCCAGCGGTGGCGCTTTGTGCATGGAAGCGTCGGGAGTGATTTGCAGACCGTCACTGGCCCACACCTGGCCGCCATCGACGGTGAGGGTGCTCCAGCGATACAGCTCGCGACCGGACAATTGGTTGGCCATGCGTAGAGGTTCTACTGCGGAGGCCAGAGAAATCAGCGTGAAATTGTCCAGCAGCAGAAAGCCGATGGATTGAGGCGCACGGTTCTGGGGTTGGGCCCCGGAGTTGAACGACGTCATCGCGGTATCTCCTCACACAAAGCGGGTGATGGCCTCAGGCGGAGGCTCTTGTTATTGCCAGCGTTCTCGAGTGGGAGACGGGCTTTGTTATGACAGAGCAATTGCCATGCCTAAAATTGGATGGCCGTTCAATAACTCCTGAAAACGACGTCGCGACGTGTCTATACGAGACGTCCGACGAAAGGTATTTCGAAGTGCCATCAGCGACGGTGAAAGCCCTGCCCCGACGTCTGTGAGCAAATCGGTAGCACTTGTGGGAACTGGCCTGCGCGCAGTTTGTGGGGAGTGTCACCGCAGGCACGGGTGACGGACGGTAGCGGGTGCTGAATGCATGTAACAGGTGGGAAAGACTCTTATCTGTTTGCGACGCGCTAAAAGGTGGCGTGATTGATCGCGCGTGTTCACTTGATGAGCAATTTTGACTGGTCTGGTGTGGCGAGGGGGCTTGCCCCCGTTGAGGTGCGAAGCGGCCCTTAAATCTTACGACTGCTGCGCAGCCGAACGGGGGCAAGCCCCCTCGCCACAGGGCAACTCGGTATCAGCACTCCACCGCGCTGACCGCCAACCCACCGCGCGAAGTCTCTTTATATTTGTCATGCATGTCGGCACCCGTATCACGCATGGTGCGGATCACCCGGTCCAGCGAAATAAAGTGCTGACCATCGCCACGCAGCGCCATCTGCGCCGCGTTGATCGCCTTCACCGCCGCAATCGCGTTGCGCTCGATGCACGGCACTTGCACCAGGCCACCGACCGGATCGCAAGTCAGCCCAAGGTTATGCTCCAGGCCAATTTCCGCCGCGTTGCACAACTGCTCCGGCGTAGCGCCAAGAATCTCCGCCAGCCCCGCCGCTGCCATCGCGCAGGCCGAACCGACCTCGCCCTGACAGCCGACTTCGGCACCGGAGATGGAAGCATTCTTCTTGCACAGAATCCCCACCGCCGCCGCACCGAGGAAATAGTCGACCACGTTGGCGTCTGTCACCGCTTCACTGAACTTCATAAAGTAGTGCAACACCGCCGGGATGATCCCCGCCGCGCCATTGGTCGGCGCCGTGACCATGCGCCCGCCCGCCGCGTTCTCTTCATTAACCGCCAGGGCGAACAGGTTGACCCACTCCATCGCGCTGAGCGTCGAGCCAATCACATTGGGCTTGCCCAATTCCTGAAGACTGCGATGCAACTTCGCTGCACGCCGCCGTACATTCAAACCACCGGGCAGGATGCCTTCGTGTTTCAGCCCCTGTTCGACGCAATCCTGCATCGCCCGCCACAGTTTCATAAGGCCGGCGCGGATCTCTTCTTCACTGCGCCAGACCTTTTCGTTGGCCAGCATCAGTTCGGCGACGCGCAGGTTGTTCTTTTTACAAAGCTCCAGCAGCTCGACCGCGCTGGAAAAATCGTACGGCAGCTCAGTGCGATCCAGATCGACGACACCGCTGGACGCCTGCGCTTCATCCACGACAAAACCGCCACCCACCGAATAGTAGGTGTCGCGATGCAACTCGCCGTGCTCGCCCTCGGCAACAATCGTCATCGCATTGGGATGGAATGGCAGGTTTTCATCGATCAGACGCATGTCCCGTGCCCAGACAAACGGCACCGATAAACGACCGTCCAAAAGAAGGGTGTGCGTTTCGCGCAGCGCCTGAATGCGTGGGCCGATCTGCGCCGGGTCGATTGCGTCCGGCCATTCGCCCATCAGCCCCATGATCACCGCGTTGTCGCTGCCGTGACCAATGCCCGTGGCTGACAGCGAACCGAACAGCTGCACTTCGATTCGCCGCACCTGTTCCAGTTGATGCTGGCTCCTTAACGACTCGACGAACAACGCCGCCGCGCGCATCGGCCCGACGGTGTGGGAACTGGACGGGCCGATGCCGATTTTGAACAGGTCGAAAACGCTGATAGCCATTGCTGCAGAGCTCCTGAGGGTGCCGGTCCGGGACGCAAAAGCGCCCGCTGGCGGAGCTGCTACGCTCAAGCTGCGATCCGCCGGAATGCCCGCATCATCAGGCTTTTGTCGGAGCGCACGGCGTCTGACACCGACGCACTCATGTCCACCAGCGCCGCGCCGTTTTCGCCCCGGTTTTTCGCCGTTTTTATGCGGTTCAGATGGCCATCGGGGGCTGAAAAAAGCTGTAAACGACGTCACCGACACTAGATACGACCATCCCTGTACTGGATACGACCCCCCCTGTAGGCGTCAGATTTTCACTGGTACATGATCGTTGTGACTCGATTGCAAGGCGCCGTGGTAGAGCTGTCTCCAGAACGCCATCCAACCGCAACCTATAAGTGCGGTGGTCCACAGTCGGAACACTGCCAAAAAAAACACCAAGGAGTCCATCCATGAAAGGTTCCCCGTCGTTGTTGTTGGCCGCCATGCTGAGTCTGCCGTTACTGGCGCAAGCTGCAGAACCGGCGCAGTGCAGTACCGTTAACTTCTCCGATGTCGGCTGGACCGACATCACCGCCACCACCGCAACCACCTCCGTCGTCCTCAACGCCCTCGGTTACAAGACCAAGACCACCATGATCTCCGTGCCCGTGACCTACAAGTCGCTGGCCGACGGCAAGAACATGGACGTGTTCCTCGGCAACTGGATGCCGACCATGGAAAACGACATCAAGGCCTACCGCGACGCCGGCACCGTGGAAACCGTGCGCACCAACCTCAAGGGCGCCAAGTACACCCTCGCCGTGCCGCAAGCCCTGTATGACAAAGGTCTGCATGACTTCGCCGACATCGCCAAATTCAAGAAAGAGCTCGACGGCAAGATCTATGGCATCGAGCCTGGCAACGACGGTAACCGTCTGATCCAGAGCATGATCGACAAGGACGCCTTCGGCCTGAAGACCGCCGGTTTCAAAGTCGTCGAATCGTCGGAAGCGGGCATGCTCTCGCAGGTTGATCGCGCGCAAAAACGCGACACCGCGGTGGTCTTCCTCGGCTGGGCGCCGCACCCGATGAACAAGCGCTTCAAGATTCAATACCTGACCGGTGGCGACGATTTCTTCGGCCCCGATTTCGGTGCTGCAACCGTGGCGACCAACACCCGCAAGGGTTACGCCGCGGAGTGCAGCAACGTCGGTCAGTTGCTGAAGAACCTGGAGTTCACCGTCGACATGGAAAGCGAACTGATGGGCAACATCCTCGACGACAAGATGAAGCCTGACGCGGCCGCCAAGGCCTGGCTGAAAAAGAATCCACAAGTGCTCGATACCTGGCTCGCTGGCGTGACCACCATTGACGGTAAACCTGGCCTGGAGGCCGTGAAAGCCAAACTCCAGTAATCGCTTATGCCGAGGGAGCTTGCTCCCTCGGGCTGTTTATTTCCTTGCATGCGGACGTTCACTACCATGCTGATTGATCAGAAAATACCTTTAGGCCAGTACATCGCGGGCTTCGTTGAATGGTTGACGCAACACGGCGCCAACACCTTCGACGCAATCGCCGTGACCCTGGAAACGATGATCCACGGCGTGACGTTTGCGCTGACCTGGTTCAACCCACTGGTCTTGATTGGCCTGATTGCAATCATCGCCCATCTGATTCAACGCAAGTGGGGCCTGACCGCGTTTGTGGTCGCCTCCTTCCTGCTGATCCTCAATCTGGGGTACTGGCAGGAAACCATGGAAACCCTCGCCCAGGTCATGTTCGCGACCCTGGTCTGCGTGGTCATCGGCGTGCCGTTGGGCATCGTCGCCGCGCACAAACCGATGTTCTACACTTTAATGCGTCCGGTACTCGATCTGATGCAGACCGTACCGACCTTCGTTTACCTCATTCCTACCCTGACCCTCTTCGGGCTGGGTGTGGTGCCGGGCCTGATCTCCACGGTGGTGTTCGCCATCGCTGCGCCGATCCGCCTGACCTACCTGGGCATCCGCGATGTCCCGCAAGAACTGATGGACGCCGGCAAGGCCTTCGGCTGCTCGCGTCGCCAATTGCTCTCACGGATCGAACTGCCTCACGCCATGCCGAGCATCGCTGCCGGCATCACCCAGTGCATCATGCTGTCGTTGTCGATGGTGGTGATCGCGGCACTGGTAGGCGCCGACGGACTCGGCAAACCGGTGGTCAACGCACTGAACACTGCTGATATCGCCCTGGGCTTCGAAGCGGGCCTGGCGATCGTACTGCTGGCGATCATGCTCGACCGTATCTGCAAACAACCCGACGCCAAAGTAGGGGGTGACGCATGAGCATAATTCGCTTCGAAGACGTCGACGTAATCTTCTCCAAAGATCCGCGCGAGGCGCTCAAGCTGCTCGATCAGGGCATGACCCGCAACGAGATCCTGAAAAAGACCGGGCAGATTGTCGGCGTGGAAAAAGCCACGCTGGACATCAACAAAGGCGAGATCTGCGTGCTGATGGGCCTGTCCGGTTCCGGCAAGTCGAGCCTGCTGCGCTGTATCAATGGTCTCAACACCGTGAGCCGCGGCAAGCTGTTCGTCGAGCATGAAAACCGCCAGATCGACATCGCCTCCTGCACCCCCGCCGAGCTGAAAATGATGCGCACCAAACGCATCGCCATGGTGTTCCAGAAGTTCGCCCTGATGCCTTGGCTGACGGTGCGCGAGAACATCAGTTTCGGTCTGGAAATGCAGGGTCGCCCGGAGAAGGAACGCAAGAAGCTGGTCGACGAAAAACTCGAACTGGTTGGCCTGACCCAATGGCGCAACAAGAAGCCTGACGAACTCTCCGGCGGCATGCAGCAGCGTGTTGGCTTGGCCCGGGCGCTGGCGATGGACGCCGATATTCTGCTGATGGACGAACCGTTCTCGGCGCTCGACCCGCTGATTCGTCAGGGCTTGCAGGATGAACTGCTGGAACTGCAACGCAAGCTGAACAAGACCATTGTGTTCGTGAGTCACGACCTCGACGAGGCGCTCAAATTGGGTAGCCGCATCGCGATCATGAAGGATGGCCGGATCATCCAGTACAGCGTGCCGGAAGAAATCGTGCTGAACCCGGCGGACGACTATGTTCGTACCTTCGTCGCGCACACCAATCCGCTCAATGTGCTCTGCGGCCGCAGCCTGATGCGCACACTGGACAAATGCAAACGTATCAACGGTTCGGTGTGTCTCGATCCGGGCGGCGATTCGTGGCTGGACCTGGCCGAGGGCAACACCATCAAGGGTGCGCGGCAGAATGGTTCAGTGTTGAACCTGCAGAACTGGGCACCGGGGCAAGCGGTGGAGGGGCTGGAGCGCAAGCCGACGCTGGTGGATTCGAATATCGGCATGCGTGATGCGTTGCAGATTCGTTATCAGACCGGCAACAAGCTGGTGCTGCACGATGACAATCATGTGGTGGGGATCTTGGGTGACAGCGAGTTGTATCACGCGCTGTTGGGCAAGAACCTCGGTTAAGGCGGGATAAAAAAAGGGATCGCGGTGAGCGATCCCTTTTTTATTGGGTCAGGGAAAAAGCCCCTCACCCTAGCCCTCTCCCAGAGGGAGAGGGGACTGACCGAGTTGTATTTTCGAACTACGCCGACCTGAATGACCGAGTGGAACTCAGATTTGGAGAAGCTCGCAACCTGCTGCAGCCAATCCATAATCGACTCGATCTTTCAAGTCGGCGTATAGCGCAAGACACCTCGGTCAGCTCCCTCTCCCTCCGGGAGAGGGTTGGGGTGAGGGCAAGCTTTTGACTTTAGCTGTACACCCGGCCAAGGAGCTGCCGATGGCTTTCAAACTGATCGAGCACATCCCGAGTGATCTGATCCTGCGTGAAGCCCATCAGGTCGTAATCCTGGCTGCCGTTGTGCAGATACACTTCAGCGCGGTAGTAACGCTGGCGCGCTTCATCGGATTGAGCCGATTCGGTCGGAGTCGCCAGATAGCCGTCCAGGCTCACTTCGTAGACAAAAGGGTTGCCCTCTTCCATCTCGACGCGCACGCCCATGCAACGCTTGGATTTACCCAACAGCGTCTGCACTTCCAGCCCCTGCGCACGCATCTGCGCGGTGGCATCTTCCAGCGCCGGGCTGACTTGCTTGTCCATGAAACGCTGCACCACCGACTGGCTCGGTTGCAGATCCAGTTGCGTCAGACGCTCGCTGAAACCACGACGACCGCGCTCGGCCAGTTGCGCCTGCTCCTGTTCGATCTGCACGTCCTGGCGCATCGCCTTGTGCAAGCCGAACATGAAGAACACCAGCACCACCGAGAACGGCAGACCGGCCAGCACCACCATGGTTTGCATGGCTTCGAAGTTACCGGCGAACAGCAGACCGATGGTCACCAGGGTGATCACCACCGACCAGAAGATCCGCAGCCAGTGCGGCGCATCTTCATCGACGTTGCCGCCCTTGCAGGACAGATTCGCCATCATCACCGCGCCGGAGTCGGCCGGGGTCAGGAACAGCACGAAACCGACAAAGATCGACACACCGATAACGACTTTCGACGCCGGGTAATGTTCAAGCAATTGATAGATCGCCATCGACGGCTGTTCCAGCGCCGTTTTGCCGAGCTCCACCGCCCCATGGTTCATCACCAGGTCCAGCGCCGAGTTACCGAAGATCGACAGCCAGGCCAAGGTAAAGCCCAGTGGAATCAGCAGCACGCCAGCCACCAGTTCACGCACGGTACGACCACGGGAAATACGCGCGATGAACATGCCGACGAATGGCGCCCAGGAAATCCACCACGCCCAGTAGAACAGGGTCCAAAGGCCCATCCAGCGCTCGGACTTGGCGTTGTCGCCTTCGTACACATAAAGGTCGAAGGTTTTCAGCACGATGCCATTGAGGTAATCGCCGATGTTCTGCACGAAGCCGTTAAGCAAGTGCAGAGTCGGGCCAAACAGCAATACGAAAATCAGCAGACCGCTGAACAGCACGATGTTCAGGTTGGACAGACGGCGAATGCCGTTTTCCACGCCGGACACGGCAGCGATGGTCGCCACGGTGCTCATCACGATGATCACGATCAGCAGGTTGGTGTTGCTGTGTTCCATGCCGAACAGGTTTTCCAGGCCCGACGACACTTGCAGCGAACCGATCCCCAGGTTCGTCACCAGACCCAGCAGCGTTACGAACATGCCGAAGCCGTCCACCGCGTGACCGGCAGCGCCTTTGACCCAACGCTCGCCGACCAGCGGATACAGCGCCGAACGCAGTGCCAGTGGCTGGTTATGACGGTAAGCAAAGTACGCAACAGCCAAGCCGACCAGTGCGTAAATCGCCCAGCCGTGCAGGCCCCAGTGCAGGAAAGTCAGCTGTACTGCCTGACGCGCGGCCATGTTGCTGGCCGAGGCGCCTTCCGGCGGATTGAAGTAGTGATCCAGTGGCTCGGACGCGCCGAAGTACAGCAGCGAAATACCGATACCCGACGAGAACAGCATCCCCGCCCAGGCGCCGTAACTGAAATCCGGGGTGTCATCCTTGCTGCCCAGTTTGAGTTTGCCGTACGAGGAAAACGCCAGGCCCACCACAAACACCAGGTAGGCGGCGATCACCACCATGTAGTACCAGCCGAAGCTGCGCGACAACCAGGCCTGAGCGATACCCAACAGTCTGCCGGCCTCTTGCGGGGCGATAATCAGAATGGCGGTCAACAACAGAATCAGCGCGGTAGAGGTGTAAAACACCCAACCGTTGACCGTCACCTTCTCGGGCGGGGTCTTTATAAGCGAGGCAGAACTCATGGCACAAATGCTCCAGGCAGTGCGAGAGAAGAACACAAGGCAACACGGAACCCGACCAATCGGTTAGTTGGCAGCCGACCGGCGGGTGATATAAAGACACCCCGAAAAATGCCCGAACCTGCCGAAATGGCGCTGCGAATCGCTTTCGTGGCCGAAGGTGGACGGACGTTCATCCGAAACCTGGCCCTGAGCGTCTTGCCCTTTCAACACGTCCATCGAATCGCGAACCGCGCCATGCCCCACGCAGGTTTCGAGCTGTTTCGGATGTCGGTTTTATCGCCACTTACACGTAGGAAAAATCTGTAGGCAGCGACGATTTGTCGCAGATCTTATTCTTTGTTGATTGAACGTTCAATCAAAACAAAATAGACTGGCCGTCAATCCGATAGGCGTGATTCGCCGCTCGGAAGGCCTAAGGAGATGTGCAAGATGCCCAAGGTCGGTATGCAACCCATCCGCCGCCAACAACTGATCGAAGCCACTTTGCAGGCGGTCGATCAGGTCGGAATGGGGGACGCCAGCATTGCGCTGATCGCCCGTTTGGCCGGTGTCTCGAATGGCATCATCAGTCATTACTTTCAGGACAAGAACGGCCTGATTGCCGCCACGATGCGGTATCTGATGACAGCCCTCAGCGAGAGCGTCACCGCGCGCCGTCAGGCGCTGGCAGATGACAGCCCACGGGCGCATCTGCAGGTGATCATCGAAGGCAACTTCGACGCCAGCCAAGTCAATGGCCCGGCAATGAAAACCTGGCTGGCCTTCTGGGCCACCAGCATGCACCAGCCGTCTTTGCACAGGTTGCAGCGGATCAACGATCACCGTCTGTATTCCAACCTGTGCTGCCAGTTCCGCCGTGTGCTGTCGCTCGAAGATGCGCGCAGCGCAGCGCGGGGGCTGGCAGCGTTGATTGACGGCTTGTGGTTGCGCGGCGCGCTGTCGGGAGACGCTTTCGACACGGCGCAGGCGCAACAGATCGCTTACGAATACATGGATTTCCAATTGGCCAAGAAGGTGAGCTAGAGCACACAGAAAACGCTCGGCCCCTGAACCGCCACCGCAGCCTCACCGCGGTGGTCAACGCCAACCACCAATGCACTTGCGAGGACACTATGGCCCGTTTCGAACTGCAAAAACTTTACATCGATGGCGCGTACTCCGACGCCGGCAGCGATGCCACCTTCGAAGCCATCAACCCGGCTAACGGTGAAGTCCTCGCACTGGTGCAACGTGCGACCAAGGAAGACGTCGAGCGCGCCGTGGTCAGCGCCGAAAAGGGCCAGAAAATCTGGGCCGCGATGACCGCCATGGAGCGTTCGCGCATCCTGCGTCGCGCCGTCGACATCCTGCGCGAGCGCAACGATGAGCTGGCCGCGCTGGAAACCCTGGACACCGGCAAATCCTTCTCCGAAACCAAGTACGTCGACATCGTTACCGGCGCTGACGTGCTGGAATACTACGCAGGCCTGGTGCCGGCGATCGAAGGCGAGCAGATCCCGCTGCGTGACACTTCGTTCGTCTACACCCGTCGCGAGCCGCTGGGCGTTGTCGCCGGTATCGGCGCGTGGAACTACCCGATCCAGATCGCCCTGTGGAAATCCGCACCAGCCCTGGCGGCCGGTAACGCGATGATCTTCAAGCCCAGCGAAGTGACCTCGCTGACCACCCTGAAACTGGCCGAGATCTACACCGAAGCCGGCGTACCCAATGGCGTGTTCAACGTACTGACCGGCAGCGGCCGTGAAGTCGGCACCTGGCTGACCGAACACCCGCGTATCGAAAAAATCTCCTTCACCGGCGGCACCGACACCGGCAAGAAGGTGATGGCCAGCGCTTCGGCTTCGTCGCTGAAAGACGTGACCATGGAACTGGGCGGCAAGTCCCCGCTGATCATCTGCGACGACGCCGATCTCGATCGCGCTGCCGACACCGCGATGATGGCCAACTTCTACAGCT
The DNA here is from genome assembly GCF_054070155.1 of Pseudomonas sp. SDT291_1_S447. Taxonomy (NCBI): domain Bacteria; kingdom Pseudomonadati; phylum Pseudomonadota; class Gammaproteobacteria; order Pseudomonadales; family Pseudomonadaceae; genus Pseudomonas; species Pseudomonas sp. SDT291_1_S447. Next base: position 9,991 of record NZ_JBSVXS010000044.1, on the reverse strand, counting down.
CCGGTCAGGTCTGCACCAACGGCACTCGCGTGTTTGTACCGGCGCACCTGAAAGCCGCTTTCGAAGCCAAGATCGTTGAACGCGTTGCGCGTATCCGCGTTGGCAACCCGGAAGACGAAAACACCAACTTCGGCCCACTGGTCAGCTTCGCGCACATGGAAAGCGTGCTGGGCTACATCGCCAAGGGTAAAGAGCAAGGCGCCCGCGTACTGTGCGGCGGCGATCGTTTGACCGACGGCGAATTCGCCAAAGGCGCATTCGTGGCGCCGACCGTGTTCACCGACTGCACTGACGACATGACCATCGTTCGTGAGGAAATCTTTGGCCCAGTGATGGCGATCCTCTCCTACGAGACCGAAGAAGAAGTGATCCGCCGCGCCAACGACACCGACTTCGGTCTGGCCGCCGGTATCGTCACCAAAGACCTGAACCGCGCACACCGCGTGATTCATCAACTGGAAGCCGGTATCTGCTGGATCAACGCCTGGGGCGAGTCCGACGCAAAAATGCCGGTTGGCGGTTACAAGCAGTCGGGTGTTGGTCGTGAAAACGGCATCAGCTCGCTGAACAACTTCACCCGCATCAAATCGGTACAGGTCGAGCTGGGCGATTACGTCTCGGTGTTCTAAGACCCGAGTCCTGTATTGCTCGTGAGGCCGTCTTCGCGAGCAGGCTCGCTCCCACAGGAGATCCCATTCCAATGTGGGGGCGAACCTCTTCGCGAATCGAGTGCAAAGCACTCGTCAGGCCCGACCTGACCACATCTAAAGAGGGTGCATTCAATGTCCCAAGAATTCGATTACATCATCATCGGTGCCGGCTCGGCCGGTAACACCTTGGCGACCCGTCTGACTGAAGACGCTGGCGTCACCGTTCTGCTGCTCGAAGCAGGCGGCCCTGACTACCGTTTCGACTTCCGCACGCAAATGCCGGCTGCCCTGGCATTCCCGCTGCAAGGTCGTCGCTACAACTGGGCGTACGAAACCGATCCAGAGCCACACATGGACGGTCGCCGGATGGAATGCGGTCGCGGCAAAGGCCTCGGCGGTTCTTCGCTGATCAACGGCATGTGCTACATCCGCGGCAACGCGATGGACTACGACGGCTGGGCGAAACTGCCGGGGCTGGAAAACTGGTCGTACCTCGACTGCCTGCCGTACTTCCGCAAAGCCGAAACCCGCGACATCGGCCCGAACGATTACCACGGTGGCGAAGGCCCGGTCAGCGTGACCACGCCGAAGGCGGGCAACAACCCGCTGTTCCACGCCATGGTTGAAGCCGGCGTGCAGGCCGGCTACCCGCGCACCGAAGACTTGAACGGTTACCAGCAGGAAGGCTTCGGCCCGATGGACCGCACCGTCACGCCGAACGGCCGTCGTGCATCCACCGCCCGTGGCTACCTCGACACCGCTAAAAAGCGTTCGACCCTGACCATCGTCACCCACGCCCTGACCGACAAGATTCTGTTCGAAGGCAAGCGTGCGGTTGGCGTGCGTTATCTGGTCGGCGACGCCGAAGAGCGCGTTGAAGCCAAAGCGCGCAAAGAAGTCCTGCTGTGCTCCGGCGCCATCGCTTCGCCGCAGATTCTGCAACGTTCCGGTGTCGGCCCTGCCGAACTGCTGAAGTCGCTCGACATCCCGGTCGTTCACGACCTGCCGGGCGTCGGTGAAAACCTGCAGGATCACCTTGAGCTGTACCTGCAATACGCGTGCACTCAGCCAGTTTCGCTGTACCCGTCGCTGCTCTGGTACAACCAGCCAGCCATCGGTGCGGAATGGCTGTTCAACGGCACCGGCATCGGCGCCAGCAACCAGTTCGAAGCCGGCGGTTTCATCCGTTCGCGTCCGGAATTCGAATGGCCGAACATTCAGTACCACTTCCTGCCGGTAGCGATTAACTACAACGGCAGCAACGGTGTGAAAGAGCACGGTTTCCAGGCGCACATGGGTTCCATGCGTTCGCCAAGCCGTGGTCGCATCCAGGCCAAGTCGAAAGACCCGCGCCAGCACCCGAGCATCCTGTTCAACTACATGGCCACCGAGCAAGACTGGCAGGAATTCCGCGACGGCATCCGCCTGACCCGTGAAATCATGCAGCAGCCTGCGCTGGACGCTTTCCGTGGCCGCGAAATCAGCCCGGGCATCGAAGTGCAAACCGATGAGCAGTTGGACAAGTTCATCCGTGAGCACGCCGAAACTGCGTTCCACCCGTCCTGCTCGTGCAAGATGGGCACCGACGAGATGGCTGTAGTAGATGGCGAAGGTCGCGTGCACGGCATGCAGAGCCTGCGTGTGGTCGATGCCTCGATCATGCCGATCATCACCACCGGCAACCTCAACGCGCCGACGATCATGATCGCCGAGAAAATCGCCGACAAGATCCGTGGCCGCCAGCCGCTGCCGCGTAGCACCGCTGCTTACTATGTAGCGGGCGATGCGCCGGTGAAGGGCAAGCCGATGCGTGATATCACCCCGGCTGCTCAGTAAGACTTGGTACCGCATCAAGGCTGATCGCGAGCAGGCTCACTCCTACAAGGATCTCCAGTGAACACAAACTCTGTGGACACTGGAGATTAACTGTAGGAGTGAGCCTGCTCGCGAAGGGGCCCTCACATTCAGCACAAATTCCCTCGCTGCACAGTAAATCCCCCTACACCCCCTCTTCACTTGATCCTACCCCCACGCAGGCCTACTCTAGACCTCGCGCAACCGTTTCACCCCCTCCCCGCCGCTGCTCTACCGCTTCCCCCTGACAAGGAGGTTCCCGAATGTTCGATTTCCACCCCCAGCTCAAGCAGCGCTTCGCTGCCTTGCGCACGGGCGCTGAGTTCTTTTCCCTGCGGTATGTACGCGAGTCCGGGCAGTACCTGTCGGTGCGTAAAAACGTCGCCGAACCGCCGAGCCTGAGCCGTGACGAAGGAGCGATGCTTACCGTGCGCGTCAATGGCGTTGAGGCCTACGCGGCGACCAATGACTTGTCGCAACAAGGTCTGCAAGCCGCCCTCGAACGCGCCGAGCGGCAAGCGCGCCGGCTCAAGCCGCACGCACTGCTAGACCTGCGCGATCAGCCAGTGTCCAGCGATCGCGCTGATTACTTTTCGCCCAATCTCGAACAACCCTTCCCGTCCCTGAGCGAATGCTTTGAGCTGCTCGGCGCGGAATCCGCCTCGGTGCCAAAGGATGAGCGCCTGGTGAATTGGCAGGTGAGCATTGGCATTACCCACGTCGAACAGATCTACCTGAGCAGCGCCGGGGCCGAATTGCGCCAGGCCCAGCGCTTCGTCTACCCGGGCCTCGACGTCACCGCTTACGACGGCAATGACAGCCAGACCCGCAGCCTCGGGCGCGAGAACTTCGGCCAACAGGGCGGCGCGGACGTGATCAGCCGCTGCGGTCTGATCGGCGCCGGCCCGCAAGTCGCCGATCAGGCCTTGCAACTGCTGCTCGCGCCGAACACCCCGCAAGGCCCGCGCGATCTGCTGTTGATGCCGGATCAAATGATGCTGCAGATCCACGAATCCATCGGCCACCCGCTGGAACTCGACCGCATCCTCGGCGACGAGCGCAATTACGCCGGCACCAGTTTCGTCAAGACCAGCGACTTCGGCAGCCTGCAATACGGCTCGAAACTACTCAACGTGACCTTCGATCCGGGCATTCCCGAAGAACTGGCCAGCTATGGCCACGATGACGACGGCAGCAAGGCCAGCAAACAATTCCTGATTCGCGATGGCCTGTTGTTGCGTCCGCTGGGCGGTGCGCTGTCGCAGTTCCGCGCCGGTCTCGACGGCGTTGCCAACAGTCGCGCCTGTGGCTGGAACCGGCCGCCGATCGACCGCATGGCCAACCTCAACATCGAGCCGGGCGATCAGCCGCTGAACAAGCTGATCGAAGGCATCGAGCACGGAATTCTGATGAGCACCAACCGCTCGTGGTCGATCGACGATGCGCGCAACAAATTCCAGTTCGGCTGTGAATGGGGCCAGTTGATCGAAAACGGTGAACTCAAAGGCGTGGTGAAAAACCCGAACTACCGGGCGATTTCCGCGCACTTCTGGAAAAGCCTGCGCGCCGTCGGCGACGCCAACACCGTCAAGGTGCTGGGCACGCCGAACTGCGGCAAGGGCGAACCGAACCAGGTGATCCGCGTCGGCCACGCTTCGCCGGCCTGCGTATTCAGCAACGTTGATGTGTTTGGGGGAGACGCCTGATGAGCATTTCGAAGAGTCAGTCCGACGCCTTCAAGGTCATGGTCGAGTGGCTGCGCGACAGCGTGCGCGAGCCGGAACAGTTCACCCTCAGCTTTGCCGCCGAATCCTCGGCGTTCGTGCGTTTCAATCACGCCAAGGTGCGTCAGGCCGGGCAAGTGCAGCAGGCCAATATCGTCCTGAAGCTGATTAACGATGGTCGCCACGCCGACCTGCAAGTCACCCTGTCCGGTGATCAGGAAGGCGATCTGCAACGGCTTGCCGAAGGCCTGCAACAACTGCGCGAAACCCTGCCGTTGCTGCCGCAGGATCCGTATCTGTTGCTCAACCACAACGGCTGGCAGAGCCAGAACGTGCAGGAACATCCGCTACCGGACACTGAACAGGTTGTCGATGAAATCTGTGCTGCCGCTGAGGGTCTGGACCTGGTGGGCTTCTATGCCGCCGGCCCGATCAGCCGGGGTTTCGCCAGTTCAGCGGGGGCGTTTGGCTGGCATCAGGCCAACAGCTTCAACTTCGATTTCAGCCTGTTCCACGACAACGGCGAAGCGGTGAAAGCCAGCTACGCCGGGCATGACTGGAGCAGTGAAGGTTTTGCCAAGCGCTTTGCTCAGGCGCGCGAGCAACTGGAATTTCTCGGTCGTCCGCTGCGCACCTTGGCACCGGGGCAATACCGCGCGTATCTGGCGCCAGCGGCGCTGGAAGAAATCATGGGCATGCTGAGCTGGGGCGGTTTCTCGGCGCAGTCGATTGCCAGCAAAAGCAGCCCGTTGCAGAAGCTGTATGTCGGCGATCAGGCGTTCAGTCCGCTGGTGTCGCTGGACGAGAAAGTCAGCGAATCGTTGAGCCCGGCGTTTTCCGGCGAAGGTTATCCACGCAGTGATTTGCGTCTGATCGTCGAAGGCAAGGCTGGCGATCAACTGGTCGGCTCACGCAGTGCCGCTGAATACGGTCTGGCCGCCAACGGCGCCGGTGGCGGTGAAATGCCAAGTGCGTTGAACATGGCGGCAGGTGATCTGTCGCAAGCAGAGATCCTCAAGCAATTGGGCACCGGGTTGTACATCAGCAACCTGTGGTACCTGAACTACTCGGATCAACCGGCCGCGCGAATGACCGGCATGACCCGCTTCGCGACCTTCTGGGTCGAGAACGGCGAGATTCAGGCGCCGGTGAGCACCATGCGCTTTGACGATAGCGCTTACAGCCTGCTCGGTTCGCAGCTGGAAGCGTTGACCGCCGAGCGCGAGTTGCTGCTGTCGGCGAGTACGTACAGCCAGCGCAATACCTCGTCGGCGTTGCTGCCGGGGGCGTTGGTCAGCCGTTTAACCCTGACCCTGTAAACGCAACACCTGTGGGAGCGAGCTTGCTCGCGAAGAGGCCATGTCATTCAACATTGATGGCACTGACCTACCGCTTTCGCGAGCAAGCTCGCTCCCACACTGACCGTGCTCGACCTTGGATATGCATTAACTCCAACGACAAGAGGTTCCATGCCCAACCGCCCGCCTCTCGACGCCATCACTGCCCGCTGGTTGCCGTGGGTCGTCGCCATCGCTTTCTTCATGCAGTCCCTCGACGGGACCATCCTCAACACCGCCCTGCCGGCCATGGCTCGCGATCTGGCCGAAGATCCGTTGCGCATGCAAGGCGTGATCATCGCCTACATGCTCACCGTGGCCCTGCTGATCCCGGCTTCGGGCTGGATCGCCGATCGTTTCGGCACCAAGAAAATCTTCTTCGGCGCGATTCTGCTGTTCAGTTTCGGCTCACTGCTCTGTGCGCTATCGAGCAGCCTGAGCATGCTGATCGGCGCCCGGGTCATTCAGGGCCTGGGTGGTGCGCTGATGCTGCCGGTCGGGCGACTGGTGGTGCTGCGCGCTTACCCACGATCCGAGCTGGTGCGGATCATGGGTTTCATCACCATCCCCGGCCTGCTCGGCCCGCTGATCGGCCCGACCATGGGCGGCTGGATGGTCGAATACCTGACGTGGCACTGGATCTTCCTGATCAACCTGCCGGTCGGCGTCATCGGTTGCTACGCGGTGTGGAAGTTCATTCCCGACCTGCGCGGCACTGAGCGCACACGCTTCGATAGCCTGGGTTTCCTGCTGTTTGGTGCGGCGATGATTTTGATCACCATCGCGATGGAAGGCCTCGGCGAACTGCACCTGCCGCACCTGCGCGTGATGTTGCTGCTGTTCGGCGGCATGGCTTGTCTGGCGGCGTACTGGTTGCGCGCCGGGCACATTGAAAACCCGCTGTTCGCACCGTCGCTGTTCAAGACCCGCACGTTTGCCGTCGGTATTCTCGGCAACCTGTTCGCCCGTTTGGGCAGTGGTGCTCTGCCGTTTCTGGTGCCGTTGTTGTTGCAAGTGGCGCTGGGCTATTCGCCGTCGCAAGCGGGGATGAGCATGCTGCCGCTGGCGGCGGCGGCGATGTTTGCCAAATGGATGGCGCGACCGCTTATCGAGCGCCTCGGCTATCGAATCGTGCTGACCGGCAACACCCTGGCGCTGGGGATCATGCTGGCGAGCATGGGCCTGGTCAGCGAGCAGACGCCGTACTGGTTGCTGCTGTGCCTGCTGGCAGTGCTAGGCGCGATCAACTCGCTACAGTTCACTGCGATGAACACCGTGACGTTGATTGATCTCGACGATGCCAGCGCCAGCAGTGGCAACAGTTTGCTCTCGGTGGTGGCGCAGTTGTCGTTGAGTCTTGGCGTTGCCTGCGCCGGTGCGTTGCTCGGCGGGTTCACCGCGGAGGTTGGTAACGATGGCGTCGAGACCGTGCTCGGTGCGTTCCAACTGACCTTCGTCACCGTCGGCATCATGGCGATGCTGGCCGCGACGATCTTCTCGCAACTGTCGAAAGAAGACGGCCGCCGCGCGAAACGTCCGGAAGAACACATCGAACATTAACCACTGTTCGTCCAGAACTTTCGAAGAAAGTGGCACGGGGCTGCTACACTGCGCGACATTTTGTTTTGCAGGCCAGTCCCGTGACCACCATCGCCACCGCTTTTAATACTCTGCCGCTGTCCGCCGCCATGCTGGCTAACCTCGAATCCCTCGGTTATGCCCAGATGACGCCGATCCAGGCGCAGAGCTTGCCGGTGATCCTCAAGGGGATGGACCTGATCGCCCAGGCCAAGACCGGCAGCGGCAAGACCGCTGCGTTCGGCATCGGCCTGCTCAATCCGATCAACCCGCGCTACTTCGGTTGCCAAGCGCTGGTGATCTGCCCGACGCGTGAGCTGGCCGACCAGGTCGCCAAGGAAATTCGTCGTCTGGCCCGTGCCGAAGACAACATCAAGGTCCTGACCCTGTGCGGCGGCGTGTCGTTCGGCCCGCAGATCGCTTCGCTGGAACACGGCGCGCACATCATCGTCGGCACCCCGGGCCGCATCCAGCAGCACCTGCGCAAGGGTTCACTGGTCCTCGATGGCCTGAACACGCTGATCCTCGACGAAGCCGACCGCATGCTCGACATGGGTTTCTACGACGCCATCGAAGACATCATCATCAAGACCCCGGAGCGTCGTCAGACCCTGCTGTTCTCCGCGACTTACCCGGTGGGCATCAAGCAACTGGCGTCGAAATTCATGCGCGATCCGCAAACGGTGAAAGCCGAAGCGTTCCACGATGACACGCAGATCGAGCAGCGTTTCTACGAGATCTCCCCGGAAGACCGCATGAGCGCAGTGACCAAAGTCCTGCACCACTTCCGTCCAGCGTCCTGCGTGGCGTTCTGCTTCACCAAGCAGCAAGTGCAGGAAACCGTCGATCACCTGACCGCCAAAGGCATTTCCGCCGTCGGCCTGCACGGCGATCTGGAACAGCGTGACCGCGATCAGGTGCTGGCGATGTTCGCCAACCGCAGTACCTCGGTACTGGTCGCCACCGACGTCGCCGCCCGTGGTCTGGACATCGATGCACTGGACATGGTGATCAACGTCGAACTGGCGCGCGATTCGGAAATCCATATTCACCGCGTCGGCCGTACCGGTCGTGCTGGCGAGAAAGGCATCGCCATCAGCCTGGTTGCTCCGGGTGAAGCGCACCGTGCGCAAGCCATCGAACAGCTGCAGAAATCGCCGCTGAACTGGGATCAGGTCGATAACCTCAAATCCCAGGGCCTCGCCCCGCTGCAGCCGCCGATGACCACGCTGTGCATCGGTGCCGGTCGTAAAGACAAAGTGCGTCCGGGCGACATTCTCGGTGCATTGACTGGCGACGCCGGCATTCCGGGTGCGCAGGTTGGCAAGATCGCGATTTTCGACTTCCAGGCTTATGTAGCCGTGGACCGCACCGTGGCCATGCAGGCCTTGCAGCGTCTGAACGACGGCAAGATCAAGGGCCGTTCGCTGCGCGTACGTATCCTTTAAGAACAACGTAACTCCCCTGTAGGAGTGAGCCTGCTCGCGATAGCTATCTGTCAGCCAACCTCTATGTTGAATGACACACCGCCATCGCGAGCAGGCTCACTCCTACAGTTCGTTTTGTGGTGACATTTCTGAGGACACCGTTTTGCGCTCTACCGAAGTCGTGATCATTGGCGCTGGCGCCGCTGGGTTGATGTGTGCACTGACCGCCGCCGGGCGTGGGCGTCAGGTGCTGCTGCTTGACCACGCGAACAAGGCCGGCAAGAAAATCCTGATGTCGGGCGGTGGCCGCTGCAATTTCACCAACATGTACACCGAGCCGAGCAATTTCCTCTCGCAGAACCCGCATTTCTGCAAATCCGCACTGGCGCGCTACACCCAATGGGATTTCATCGGCATGGTCGGCAAACACGCCGTGCCGTACCACGAGAAAAAACTCGGCCAGTTGTTCTGCGATAACAAGTCCAGCGACATCCTCGAAATGCTCCTGACCGAGTGCGATCAGGCCGGTGTCGAACTGCACCTCGACACGTCGATCCAGACTATCGAGAAGGTCGAAAGCGGTTACTTGCTCGACACCACCCTCGGTCAGGTTCAATGCCAGTCGCTGGTGATCGCAACGGGCGGCTTGTCGATCCCGACGCTGGGCGCCACCGGGTTCGGTTATCAGGTCGCCAAGCAGTTCGGCCACGAGCTGCTGCCGACTCGCGCCGGTCTGGTGCCGTTCACCATCACCGATCAACTCAAGGAACTCTGCACCGAGCTGTCCGGGACCTCAGTGGATTGTCTGGTCAGCTGCAACGATCAGAGCTTTCGCGAGAACATCCTGTTCACTCACCGTGGCCTCAGCGGCCCGGCGATTTTGCAGATTTCTTCGTTCTGGGAATCCGGCGACACGGTGGAGATCAACCTGCTGCCGGATCACGACGCCGCGAGCTGGTTGCAGCAGCAACTGGCCGAGCGCCCGAACAGCGAATTGAAAACCCTGCTGGGTGAGATCTTCACCAAGAAGATGGCCAATCTGCTGGCGGACAACTGGTTTGCGTCCAAGCCGATGAAGCAGTACACCCACGCGGAACTGGCGGAAATTGCCGAGAAGCTGGGCAACTGGAAAGTCGTGCCGGCGGGGACTGAAGGTTATCGCACCGCCGAAGTGACCCTCGGCGGCGTTGATACCCGTGAAGTGTCGTCCAAGACCATGGAATCGCTGAAAAGCCCCGGCCTGTACTTCATCGGTGAAGTGCTCGATGTCACCGGCCACTTGGGCGGTTTCAACTTCCAGTGGGCCTGGGCCTCGGGCTACGCTGCCGCGCAGTACGCCTGACTCAGAGCCAAATACAAAACCCTGTAGGAGTGAGCCTGCTCGCGATAGCGGTGAATCAGTCGATGAATTCATTGGCTGA
>NZ_JBSVXS010000043.1:0-41404 GCF_054070155.1 Pseudomonas sp. SDT291_1_S447 | reverse complement strand
CGTCAAGATTAAATTCCGAAACCCCAATTGCGAAAGCAGTTGGGGTTTTGTTTTGTCCGCAGGAAAGTTCTTACAGCATTCGCAGGCGCCGTCCGGCTGTCACAACCTGCCGACAATGCTAAGGTTCTGCCCTGGCTTTCGTACTTTCCAAGGAATCCTTTATGCCGGACGCTCAGTCCCTCAACGCTGCATTCATGGTGGTCCAGAGCAACAGCCTGGACGAACTGCGCAGCCTTGTGATCAGCATCATGCGGCGTTATCCGCTGGCTCCCCTGGAAAACGAAATAGCTCTGGTGCAGAGCAACGGCATTGCCCAATGGCTCAAATTGGCCTTGGCCGAAGATCCTGAGGAAGACGACCTTGGCGGTTGCGGTATTGCCGCAGCGATTGATGTGCAACTGCCGGGCAGTTTCATGTGGCAGTTGTACCGCATGGTACTGGGGCGAGATGAAATCCCTCCCAAATCCCTGCTCGATAAAGCCCCGCTGACCTGGCGCCTTATGCGTCTGCTTCCTCAGGTTATTGATCGTCCTCATTTCGAACCGCTGCAACGCTTTCTCATCAATGACGCCGACCTGCGCAAGCGCTACCAATTGTCAGAGCGCTTGGCGGATCTGTTCGACCAGTATCAGGTGTACCGGGCTGACTGGCTTGAAGACTGGGCCGAAGGTCGGCATCAGTTGCGCAATGTCAGAGGTGAAGTAAAACCATTGCCCCCGACCAGTTGCTGGCAGGCGGAACTGTGGCGTGCGCTGCTGGATGACGTTGGCGAACAGGGGATGGCACAGAGTCGTGCCGGCGTTCACCAACGGTTCATCGAACGCATCAACAATCTTGCCGAAGCTCCTGCGGGATTGCCTTCACGAGTGATCGTTTTCGGTATTTCTTCGCTGCCAGCCCAGGTGCTTGAAGCACTGGCCGGGCTTGCGCGTTTCAGTCAGGTCCTGCTGTGTGTTCACAACCCGTGCCGCCACCACTGGGCCGATATTGTCGCCGACAAGGATTTGCTGCGGCACCAATACAAACGACAATCGCGCAAGACAGGAATGCCCACAGTGCTGGACCCTGATGCACTGCATCAACACGCTCATCCACTGTTGGCTGCATGGGGCAAACAAGGCCGCGACTACATCAACCTGCTCGACAGTTATGACGATCCCAATAGCTATCGGGCGGCTTTCCGCGACGGCCGCATAGACCTGTTCAGCGAAACTCAACCACACAATCTGCTCAATCAACTCCAGGACGACATTCTCGAGTTGCGCCCACTCAATGAGACTCGCGAACACTGGCCTGTAGTCGATCTGGTACAAGACGAGTCGATCCGTTTCCACATTGCCCACAGCGCTCAGCGTGAAGTCGAAATACTGCATGACCAGCTTCTGGCGCGGTTCAGTGCCAACCCGGATTTGCGTCCTCGCGATGTGATCGTAATGGTGCCTGACATCGATAGCTACGCCCCGCATATCCGCGCGGTGTTTGGTCAGCTTGACCGGCAGGACGAGCGGTTCATCCCCTTCACATTGGCGGATCAAGGGCAACGTGGTCGTGATCCACTGCTGATCGCAGTCGAACACCTGCTTAAGCTTCCCGACAGCCGTTTTCCGGTCAGTGAAATCCTCGACTTGCTTGACGTTCCTGCACTTCGCGCTCGTTTCGGTGTGGAAGAACGCGACCTGCCAACACTGCACCACTGGATCGAGGGTGCCGGCGTGCGCTGGGGGATGAACGCCGAGCAGCGCGCAGGTCTGGGTTTACCTGACGAGCTTGAGCAGAACAGCTGGCATTTCGGTCTGCGCCGCATGCTCCTGGGCTATGCCGTTGGCAGCGCCGGAGCGTGTGAAGGGATCGAACCTTATGATGAAATCGGCGGTCTCGACGCCGCACTGATCGGGCCGTTGGTGGCTCTGCTCGATGCTTTGGAACTCGCCCATCAACAACTCACTCAGCCTGCTCAACCCAAGGAGTGGGGGTATCGATTGCAAGCGCTGATGCAACTGTTCTTCAAAGCCAGCAACGAGCATGACGACTACTTGTTGACCCAACTCGAAGAGCTACGTGAGACCTGGCTGGAAACGTGCGAGGCAGTAGGCCTGGCGGATGAGCTACCACTGACTGTGGTTCGTGAAGCCTGGCTCGCGGGTCTGGATCAGGGGCGCTTGTCTCAGCGCTTTTTGGCCGGCGCCGTGAATTTTTGTACGCTGATGCCCATGCGCGCCATTCCATTCAAACTGGTCTGCCTGCTGGGAATGAACGACGGCGATTATCCCCGCGCGCAGCCGCCGCTGGATTTCGACCTCATGGGTAGCGACTACCGCCCGGGAGATCGTTCCCGGCGCGAAGACGACCGCTATCTTTTGCTTGAAGCGCTTTTGTCTGCGCGCAACCAGCTGTACATCAGTTGGGTTGGTCGCAGCATCCGCGATAACAGTGAGCGGCCGGCTTCAGTGTTGATCGGCCAATTGCGGGACCACCTCGCCAGTGGCTGGCGATTGCTCGACGAAAATCGCGATCTGCTGAGTGCCATTACGCAAGAGCATCCACTGCAGCCGTTCAGTGCGCGCTATTTTCATGAAGGAGATCACCTGTTCAGCTATGCCAGTGAATGGCAGGTTCTGCATCAATCGCATGAGTCTCAAAGCGAAGCACAGTTGCTTACCCCTTATGTACAAGAGGAGCCGCTGAGCCTGGCTTTGTTGCAGGACTTTTTACGCAACCCGGTCCGGCACTTTTTCACCCAGCGCCTCAAGGTTTATTTCGAGGCTGCCGAAGCGCCGCTAGCCGACGAAGAACCCTTCGTGCTGGATGCATTACAGCGTTACACGCTCAGCGACAGCTTGCTCGAAGCCGCTCTCAGGCAACCGGACAATGTCGATCAAGCACTGACAGCCCAGGCCCGGCGTCTGCAAAACAGTGGTCTGTTGCCAATGGCCGGGTTTGGCGAGTGCCTGCAACGTGAGCTGATCGAACCTTTGCCGGACTTGCTACAGCGTTATCAACAACTGCTGGCACTCTGGCCTACCCCTTTGAGCAGTGCGATGCCGGTCAACCTTGAATTGCAGGGCTTGCGTCTTGAAGGCTGGCTCGCGGGTTTGCACCAGCGCGCTGACGCAGGCCTGTTGTCGATCACGACCATTCCCAACAGCATCGGCTCAATCAAAAGCCGCAAATGGCATCGGCTGACCAAACCTTGGGTTAATCATTTGGTGGCCTGCGCCAGCGGACTTTCGCTGACGACAGCATTAGTCGCCAGCGACGATACATTGCTGCTTGAACCCATGGAGCCAGCACGAGCGATACGTTTCCTTGGTGACTTGCTCCTCGCTTGGCAGGCAGGCATGCGACAGCCACTGCCGATCGCGGTAAAAACCGCTTTTGCGTGGCTTTCCCAAACCGATCCGCTGAAGGCCGAAGCGGCAGCGCGTAAAGCCTATGAAGGTGACGGCCAGACCAGCGAAGGGGAGCGCCGTGAGAGCCCCGCGCTGTCCCGGCAATACGCCGACTTCGATGCATTGCTTGCAGATGAAACATTCTCCGGTTGGTGCGACGCGTTGTATCGCCCTCTGCTTGAAGCACCATGGCGTTCACTGTCCACTGAAGGGGCTCGCGCATGAGCACAAAAACATCCCTCGCACTGGCCTTTCCGCTACAGGGCAGTCAGTTGATCGAAGCCAGTGCCGGTACCGGCAAAACATTCACCATCTCAGCTTTGTATCTGCGACTTATTCTTGGGCACGGTAGCGAGTCGAGCGGCTTTGGTCGTGAATTGCTGCCACCACAGATTCTCGTCGTGACCTTCACCGATGCCGCGACCAAGGAACTGCGTGAGCGCATACGCACGCGTCTGGCTGAGGCAGCTCGATTCTTTCGTGACGAAACACCTGCCCCTGACGGACTGATTGCTGAGCTGCGCGATCAATTCGAACCACAGCAGTGGCCCGGTTGTGCCAACCGCCTCGATGTCGCTGCGCAATGGATGGACGAGGCCGCTGTTTCGACCATCCACAGTTGGTGTCAGCGCATGCTCCGTGAACATGCGTTCGACAGCGGCAGCTTGTTCACCCAAACACTGGAAACCGATCACAGCGACTTGCTCGGAGAAGTGTTGCGCGATTACTGGCGGCTGTTCTGTTACCCGATGCAGGGCGATGCCTTGAGTTGGGTTCGCAGCAACTGGGGTGGGCCAGCAGCGTTGTTGCCTCGCGTGCGCGGTCTGTTCGCCAGTGAGCGCGACAGTGACGAGGGCAAGGCTCCGGCAGAGTTGATCGAGGAGTGCCTGCAAGAGCGCCGTGCGGCATTGATCGAACTGAAAATGCCCTGGCGCCAATGGGCAGACGAGTTGCTCGCCATCTGTCATCAAGGCGTCACTAGCAAAACCGTCGACGGGCGCAAAATGCAGGCACGTTACTTCGAACCGTGGTTCGAAAAGCTCAAGGCATGGGCTGAAGACGAGTCTCTGGAGCAACTGGATATCGGCACCGGTTTCACCCGACTGACCCCCGACGGCATGGCCGAAGCGTGGAAAGGTCAGGCCCCGAGCCACCCGGGTCTGGATGCCATGCCGAAACTCAAGTCGAGCCTCGATGCACTGCCCACTCCTGATGCCGCTGTGCTGCAACATGCCGCCAAATGGGTAGGCGCACGCTTTGAAGAAGAGAAGCGGCGTCGCGCCGAGATGGGCTTCGACGACATGTTGTTGCGCCTTGATGCAGCTTTGCAATCCGACGGTGGAGAACGTCTTGCGACGTTGATTCGCGAGCAGTTCCCGGTCGCGCTGATCGATGAGTTCCAGGACACCGACCCGGTGCAGTACCGAATCTTCGAGAGCATCTATCGCATCGAAGACAATAGCCCCGAGACCGGCCTGTTTCTGATCGGTGATCCTAAGCAGGCGATCTACGCCTTCCGCGGTGCAGACATCTACACCTACCTGCGCGCACGTCAGGCTACCACTGGCCGACTGCATACACTGGGCACCAACTTCCGTTCCAGCCATGGCATGGTCAACGCGGTCAATCATGTATTCGCACGTGCCGAGTCCCGAGAGCAGGGACGCGGCGCGTTTTTGTTCCGCGAGAAAAACGGCGACAACCCGGTACCGTTTCTTCCTGTCGAATCTCAAGGTCGCAAGGAACAACTGCAAGTTGCCGGGCAAGCTATCGCGGCGCTGAATATCTGGCATTTGCCTGCCGACCAGCCACTGTCCGGCGTGGTCTATCGCCAGCAATTGGCAGCCGCGTGCGCCAGCGAAATCACCGCGCTGCTCAATGGCGGGCAAAGCGCTGACGCGGGGTTCGTGCAGGATGGCAAAGACTTCAGAGGTCTGAGGCCGTCCGACATTGCGATTCTCGTGCGCGACGGCAAAGAAGCCCAGGCCGTACGCAGTGAACTCGCCGCCCGCGGCGTGCGCAGTGTTTATCTGTCGGACAAGGATTCGGTTTTCGCGGCGCAAGAGGCTCATGACCTGCTGTCCTGGCTCAAGGCCTGTGCCGAGCCGGATGTCGAACGTTCCCTGAAAGCCGCGCTGGCCTGCATCACCCTGAACCTGCCATTGGCAGAGCTGGAACGTCTGAACCAGGACGAACTGGTGTGGGAAACCCGGGTCATGCAGTTCCGTGGCTATCGCGAGCTATGGCGCAAACAAGGTGTACTGCCGATGTTGCGCCGCCTGCTGCATGACTTCCACCTGCCGCAAACCTTGATGAGACGCACAGATGGTGAGCGTGTACTGACCAACCTTTTGCACCTGTCGGAATTGATGCAGCAAGCGGCTGCGGAGCTGGACGGGGAACAAGCGCTGATTCGTCATTTGGCCGAACTGCTGGCAGTGTCCGGTCAGGCTGGCGAAGAGCAGATTCTACGTCTGGAAAGCGACGAGCAACTGGTCAAAGTCGTGACCATCCACAAGTCTAAAGGTCTGGAATATCCATTGGTGTTCTTGCCATTCATTTGTTCGGCGAAACCCGTGGATGGCAGTCGATTGCCACTGCATTATCACGACGCCGAGGGCAAGGCTCAGATTAGCCTCAAGCCGACTGCCGAGCTGATCGCGCAAGCCGACGATGAGCGTCTGGCTGAAGACCTGCGCCTGCTCTACGTTGCTCTGACTCGCGCGCAGCACGCCTGCTGGTTGGGCGTAACGGACCTCAAACGCGGCAATAACAACAGTTCGGTGCTGCACCTTTCGGCACTGGGTTATCTACTCGGCGGTGGTGTATCTCTGGGTGAGTCCAGCGAACTGAAACGCTGGCTGCAAGACCTGCAACAAGACTGCCCGGCCATCCACATCGATGAAATGCCACAACCCACCGACGAGCATTACCAGCCGCCACGCAATGACGCCGTGCTGAGCGCCACGCTGTTGCCCAAGCGCAAGGCCAGTGAAAACTGGTGGATCGCCTCCTACAGCGCATTGCGCATCAGCGACGTATTGAGTGTCGGCAGCGATGAAGCGCCGGACAGCCCGCAAGCGCAAAAACTATTCGATGATGAGCGCCTCGATCCCGACGCCCCGCGAGAAATTATTGCCGGTGGCGCCGATATCCATCGCTTTCCTCGTGGCCCCAATCCAGGAACGTTTCTTCACGGTTTGCTGGAATGGGCCGGAGATGACGGCTTTGCCGTTTCCCGCGAGGCGTTGGAGGATGCGATTGCCCGACGCTGTAACCTGCGTGGCTGGGAAGGCTGGATCACCACCCTGAGCGACTGGATGCAGCACCTGCTCAAATCGCCACTGCCGATTGCTGGCGGGCAACTACCGGTTGTTCTTGAGCAACTGAAGCAATACCGGGTCGAGATGGAGTTCTGGTTCGCCAGCCATAAAGTCGATGTCCTCAAACTCGACGAACTGGTGCGTCAGCACACTCACAGGGGCGTGGCCCGTGTGGCGGCAGAACCGGTGCAACTCAACGGCATGTTCAAAGGCTTCATCGACCTGACCTTTGAACACAATGGCCGTTACTACGTGGCCGATTACAAGTCCAACTGGCTCGGCGTGGATGATCTGGCCTATACCGAGCAGGCCATGGAGCAGTCAATCCTCGACAACCGTTATGACCTGCAATACGTGTTGTACCTGCTGGCGTTGCATCGCCAGCTCAAGGCCCGGCTGCCTGATTATGACTACGACCGGCATGTCGGCGGGGCGTTGTATCTGTTTCTGCGCGGTACTCGCGCAGATAGTCGCGGTGTCTATTTTGTACGTCCGCCCCGTGAGCTGATCGAGCGTCTCGACCGGATGTTCCAAGGCAAACCCGAACCCAAGACCGAGCCCGCCTGGGAACAGGGAGTCCTGCTATGAGCCGCACCTTTGCCGATCTGCTCCCTACGCCGCTGGCTGCTGACAGTCTGTCGAGGTTATCGCCCCTGACCAGCGCCGACGACCTGTTGATATTGCTGACCCGGTGGGTCGAGCGTGGCTGGTTGCGTGCGCTGGACAAAGCGTTTGTCGGGTTCCTGCACGAACTTGAACGCAACACGGATCCGCTGGTGTTGCTTGCTGCTGCCCTGACCAGTCATCAACTTGGCCACGGTCATGTCTGTCTCGATCTGTATGAAACCCTGAAAGCGCCCGACTTCGCTCTTTCGCTGCCCCCCGAAGGGGACGTGCAAGGTGGTGTCTTGTTGCTACCTTCGCAATTGCTCGAGGCGCTCGATGGTGCTCACTGGTGCAAGGTTCTAGCGGGCAGCTCTCTGATCGCGCTGGCGGCGGATAGCAGCGATTCAGCACAACAACGCCCGTTGGTGTTGGCGGGCAAACGCCTGTATCTGCGACGCTACTGGGCCTACGAGCGGCGCATCGATACGGCATTGCGTCAGCGTCTGCAGCAAGTCGAGCCGACGCCGGACGATCTGCCGCAGCGCTTGAACGAGCTGTTCGGATCAGCGAAAACGGGTGAGGTGATCGACTGGCAGAAACTCGCCTGCGCCCTCGCAACTCGTGGCGCTTTCAGCATCGTCACCGGCGGTCCGGGCACCGGCAAAACCACCACCGTGGTGCGTTTGCTGGCCCTGCTTCAAGCGCCCGCGGTTGCCACCGGTCATCCGCTGCGAATTCGTCTGGCGGCACCGACGGGCAAGGCCGCGGCGCGGCTGACCGAGTCCATCAGCCAGCAAGTGCAGTCGTTGGAAGTCAGCGAAGCGGTGCGGGCGAAAATCCCTTGCGACGTCACCACCGTGCATCGCCTGCTGGGCAGCCGTCCCGGCACCCGACACTTCCGTCACCACGCCGGCAATCGCTTGCCGCTGGATGTGCTGGTGGTCGACGAAGCCTCGATGATCGACCTGGAAATGATGGCTAACCTGCTGGATGCCTTGCCACCCCATGCACGACTGGTCTTGCTGGGCGACAAGGATCAACTGGCCTCCGTGGAGGCCGGCGCGGTGCTGGGGGATTTGTGTCGAGACGCCGAGAGTGGCTGGTACAACCCGCAGACCCGACGGTGGCTGGAGTCGGTCAGCGGTGAGTCGCTGCAGGACAGTGGCTTGCATGAAGACGTCGATGGCACCCACCCGCTGGCCCAGCAAGTGGTGATGCTGCGCTACTCCCGGCGCTTCGGCGAGGGCAGTGGGATTGGTCAGCTCGCGCGTCGGGTTAACCAACAGTTGCCGGGTGAAGCGCGCCAGTTGCTCACGGCCGGGCACTATGACGATGTGTATTCGCTGCCGCTCAAGGGCGAGCACGATCACACGCTGGAGCGACTGTTGCTGGAGGGGCATGGCGACGGCCCACAAGGCTATCGCCATTATCTGAGCGTGCTGCGTGATCAGCGTCCACCCTCGGGCCGGCCACTCGAACATCCGGACTGGGTCATTTGGGCCCGTGAAGTCTTGCAGGCGTTCGACACCTTCCAGTTGCTGTGCGCCGTGCGCAAAGGGCCGTGGGGTGTCGAAGGTCTGAATCAACGCATCACCGCCGCGCTGCTCAAAGCACGTCTGATCGAAAACGATCAGCAATGGTACGAAGGCCGCCCGGTATTGATGACTCGCAACGACTACGGTCTGGGTTTGATGAACGGCGACATCGGCATCGCCCTCAAACTGCCCGAGCGCGAAGGACCCGACGCCGGCAAACCGGTGTTACGCGTGGCTTTCCCGCGCAACGACGGCCAGGGCGGCGTTCGCTTCGTATTGCCCAGCCGCCTCAATGACGTCGAAACCGTCTATGCGATGACGGTGCACAAGTCCCAAGGCTCGGAGTTTGCCCACACGGCGCTGATTCTGCCGGATGCCTTGAACCCGGTACTGACCAAAGAACTGATCTACACCGGCATTACCCGGGCTAAACATTGGTTCACCTTGATCGAGTCCCGCTCCGGCGTGTTTGAAGAAGCGGTGCAGCGCAGGGTCAAACGCCTGAGCGGGCTGATGCTGGAACTGGAGGAGGGCGCCGCGCCTCGGGGGTGAAAATCCAGACGATTGGCGGCGTTTACTGACCAACCGGTCAGAGGTCGCTGTCTCGCTGGTGTTTCACTGCTGTGCTATCGTTGCGGCATCATTTCGCTACGATCCAAGAGAATCCCTGCATGAAGGTGTCTGTCTGGACGACAGGGCGCGTAGTTGTCTGCAAGCACGCGTTGCTTGTCGGTCTGCTCTGGTTGTTGACGGGCGCGGCTGTCGCGCAGCCGCAAGCGCCGACAGGTATGGCCGAACAACGGGCCAAATCTGTCACTCAGGTTGTTCTTGGCATTCTCAGCTACGCGCGCTGGCCGGTGGAGCCTGCGCAGTTGCGCCTGTGCATCGTCGGCCCGACCGAGTACACCGATGATCTGGTCAAAGGCACCACGCAAGCCACTGGCCGACCGGTTACCGTACGTCGCTTGTTGGCCGACAATCCGGCGATCGTCAGCGAATGTGATGCGGTGTACATCGGCAAACTCACCGCCGATGAACGCACTCGCTTGTTCGCTTCGCTGATCGGTCATCCGGTACTGAGCATCAGCGAAGGTGGCGATCAATGCACGGTCGGTAGCCTGTTCTGTCTGCGCGTTGGCGATGAGCAAGTGTCCTTCGAGGTCAATCTCGACTCCGTTGCCCGCAGCGGCGTGCGCATTCACCCGAGCGTGCTGCAATTGTCGCGTCGCAAACCGGCGGCGCCATGAACCTGTTCAGATCGAATAGCCGCCCAACGCTGGGTTCGGTCATTGGCCGAGGGCATTTGACGGTCGCGCTGGTGGGCGTGGCGATGGCCAGTGTTTCGCTGACGTTGCTCGGCGTACTGGCATTACGGGTTTACGCCGATCACAACCTGCACTTGATCGCCCGATCGATCAGCTACACCGTGGAAGCAGCAGTGGTGTTCAACGACAAGACCGCCGCCAACGAATCGCTGGCGCTGATTGCTTCCTCCGAAGAGGTTGCTGACGCCCAGGTGCTGGACAGCCAGGGGCAACTGCTCGCGCATTGGCAACGCCCGGAAAACGGTTTGTTCTCTGAGCTGGAAATGCAGATCACCCGCGCCATCCTGGAAAGGCCTGTCAGCCTGCCGATCGAGCATCAGGACCGTGAAATCGGTCGTGTGCTGCTCACCGGTCATGGTGGCAGCCTGATGCGCTTTCTGCTCAGCGGTCTGGCGGGGATCATTCTCTGTACCGCGATCAGCGCCTGGGTCGCGCTCTACCTGGCGCGCCGGCAGTTACGCGCGATCACCGGTCCTCTGCGCAGTCTGGCCAATGTGGCCCACGCCGCACGCAGCGAACGAGCGCTGGATCGCCGCGTGCCGCCAGCGCAGATCGCCGAACTCGACAACCTCGGCAATGACTTCAACGCCTTGCTCGACGAACTGGAGTCGTGGCAAACCCATCTGCAGAACGAAAACGAAACCCTCGCTCACCAGGCCAGTCACGACAGCCTGACCGGTCTGCCGAACCGAGCGTTTTTCGAAGGGCGCTTGATCCGCGCGTTGCGCAATGCCAGCAAACACGATGAGCGCGTGGCGGTGTTGTTTCTCGACAGTGACCGTTTCAAAGGCATCAACGACAACTTCGGCCACGCTGCGGGTGATGCGGTGCTGGTGGCGGTGGCCAACCGCGTTCGTGCGCAATTGCGCGAAGAGGATCTGGTGGCGCGGCTGGGCGGTGACGAGTTCGCCGTTCTGCTCACGCCGCTGCACAAGGTCGAAGACGCCGAGCGCATTGCTGACAAGATCCTCGCCAGCATGGACATGCCCATCGCGCTGCCGGGCGACACCAGTGTCGTGACCTCGCTCAGTATCGGCATTGCGGTTTTTCCCGATCATGGTGTCACGCCGGGGGCCTTGCTTGATGCCGCCGATGCGGCGATGTATCAAGCCAAGCGTCTGTCGCGCGGCGCCCAATTCACGGCCGGGGCGGAGCACCTGGTCGATTCCGTTCAAACCAGGAGCTGACTCTCGTGTTCACACTGTCCATTCGATCTTTTTACGCGGTGCTGTTGATGGCCGTACTGGCCCTGACCGGTTGCCAGACTGCGCCGCAAAAAGGCCTGACCCCGGCGCAAGTCGCGGTCCTCAAACAACAGGGCTTTGAACTGACTGACGAGGGCTGGGAGTTTGGCCTGTCCGGCAAAGTGCTGTTTGGCAGCGACGTCGAAAGCCTGAACCAGCCAAGCACCGAGATCGTCGAACGCATCGGCAAGGCCCTGCTGGGTGTCGGCATCGAGCGCGTGCGCGTCGATGGCCACACCGACGCATCGGGCAAAGAGACGTACAACCAGCAACTGTCCCTGCGCCGTGCGAAAAGTGTCGCCAACGTGCTGGGCACGGTTGGTATGAAACAAGAGAACATCCAGTTGCAAGGCCTGGGTAGCAAAGAACCGGTGGCGTCCAACGATACGGCGGCCGGTCGCACCGAAAACCGCCGGGTGTCGATTGTGGTCAGCGCCGACTAGTCGGCGAACTGCATTTCGCGCGTCTTGCCCATCAACAGATCCTGATTACGCTCGGTCACCTCACGAATGTAATCCCACAACAAAGTGATCCGCTTCAACTTCCTCAGATCCTCCCGGCAGTACATCCAGAACTGCCGGGTAATATCGATTTCCTCCGGCAACACGGGCAGCAGGCGCGGATCCTGCGCGGCGAGGAAGCACGGCAGAATCGCCAGTGAGCGCCCTTGCTGCGCCGCGACGAATTGCGCGATCACGCTGGTGCTGCGCAAGTTGGCGCTGGCGCCCGGCAATACGTTCGCCAGGTACAGCAACTCCGAGCTGAACGCCAGATCATCCACATAACTGATGAATTGATGCTTGCCCAAGTCTGCCGGGCGGCGGATCGGCGGGTGTTTGTCGAGATATTCCTGAGTCGCATAGAGCTGCAAACGGTAGTCGCAGAGTTTGCAGCACACGTACGGCCCGTGCTCCGGGCGCTCCAGTGCAATGACGATGTCGGCCTCGCGCTTGGACAGGCTGATGAAGTGCGGCAGCGGCAGTATGTCCACCGAGATCGCCGGGTAAGCGTCGACGAAATGGCTCAGCTGCGGGGTGATGAAAAAACTGCCGAAACCTTCGGTGCAGCCCATGCGCACATGTCCAGAGAGTGCCACACCGGAGCCGGAGACTTGCTCGCAGGCCATGTGCAAGGTGCTTTCGATCGACTCGGCATAACCGAGCAAACGCTGGCCTTCGGTGGTCAGGACGAAGCCGCTGGTCCGCGACTTCTCGAACAGCAAAGTGCCCAATGCCGCTTCCAGCGAACTGATCCGCCGCGACACCGTGGTGTAGTCGACAGCCAGCCGTTTGGCGGCGGTACTGGCCTTGCGGGTGCGGGCGACTTCGAGGAAAAACTTGAGGTCGTCCCAGTTCAGCGAGCCTAGAGAGGTGATGTTTTTTTGCATGATGGACGGGCTTATATGTGCGTTCTTATTAGAAGTTTGCACATCTATACTCCAAAAACAGTCCGACAACCAATTCGTGACACACGCCTCATCTCAAGGCGAACCTTTCGCCTTGGCTCCTACGATAAAAACAAGTTTCGGAGACCAGCATGAACGCATCGCTTACGCCCAACGAAACCACGGTCCAGAAGGTCAAGCTGCTGATCAATGGCGAATGGGTCGAGTCGCAGACCACCGAATGGCACGACATCGTCAACCCGGCGACCCAGCAAGTGCTGGCCAAAGTGCCGTTTGCCACCGCCGCTGAAGTCGACGCCGCCGTCAGCGCCGCCCAGCGCGCCTTCCAGACCTGGAAACTGACCCCGATCGGCGCACGCATGCGCATCATGCTCAAGCTGCAAGCGCTGATCCGCGAGCATTCCAAACGCATTGCGGTAGTGCTGAGCGCCGAGCAAGGCAAAACCATTGCCGACGCCGAAGGCGATATTTTCCGTGGCCTGGAAGTGGTTGAACACGCTTGCTCGATTGGCACGCTGCAAATGGGTGAGTTCGCCGAGAACGTCGCCGGCGGCGTTGATACCTACACCCTGCGTCAGCCGATCGGTGTATGCGCCGGCATCACCCCGTTCAACTTCCCGGCGATGATTCCGCTGTGGATGTTCCCGATGGCCATCGCCTGCGGCAACACCTTCGTCTTGAAACCTTCGGAACAGGATCCGCTGTCGACCATGTTGCTGGTCGAGCTGGCAATCGAGGCTGGCGTTCCGGCCGGTGTGTTGAACGTGGTTCACGGCGGTAAAGACGTGGTCGATGGCCTGTGCACGCACAAGGACATCAAAGCGGTGTCCTTCGTCGGTTCGACCGCTGTCGGCACCCACGTTTACGACTTGGCCGGCAAACACGGCAAGCGCGTGCAATCAATGATGGGCGCGAAGAACCACGCTGTGGTGCTGGCCGATGCCAATCGCGAACAAGCGCTGAATGCGCTGGTCGGTGCCGGTTTCGGTGCGGCCGGGCAACGTTGCATGGCCACTTCGGTGGTGGTGTTGGTCGGCGCGGCGAAACAATGGCTGCCGGATCTGAAAGCGCTGGCGCAGAAACTCACCGTCAACGCCGGCAACGAGCCGGGCACCGATGTCGGCCCGGTGATCTCGAAGAAAGCCAAGGCGCGAATTCTCGATCTGATCGAAAGCGGCATCAAGGAAGGCGCCAAGCTCGAACTGGACGGTCGCGACATCAAGGTGCCGGGTTACGAGCAGGGCAACTTTGTCGGCCCGACCTTGTTCTCGGGCGTGACCACCGACATGCAGATCTACACCCAGGAAATCTTCGGCCCGGTGTTGGTGGTGCTGGAAGTCGACACCCTTGATCAGGCGATTGCGCTGGTCAACGCCAACCCGTTCGGCAATGGCACCGGCCTGTTCACACAGAGCGGTGCGGCGGCGCGCAAGTTCCAGACTGAAATCGACGTCGGCCAGGTCGGCATCAACATCCCGATTCCAGTGCCGGTGCCATTCTTCAGCTTCACCGGTTCGCGCGGTTCGAAACTCGGCGACCTCGGCCCGTACGGCAAGCAAGTGGTGCAGTTCTACACGCAGACCAAAACGGTCACGGCGCGCTGGTTCGATGACGACAGCGTCAACGACGGCGTGAACACCACCATCAACCTGCGCTGAGGAATCGATCATGAAAATCGCATTTATCGGTCTGGGCAACATGGGCGCGCCGATGGCGCGCAACCTGATCAAGGCTGGCCACTCGCTGAATCTGGTCGATCTGAATAAAACCGTGCTGGCGGAACTGGAGCAACTGGGCGGCAGCATTCGCGCTTCGGCCCGTGAAGCCGCCGAAGACGCCGAACTGGTAATCACCATGCTGCCGGCGGCTGTGCATGTGCGCAGCGTCTGGCTCGGTGAGGACGGAGTGCTGGCTGGCATTCGCCAAGGTGTGCCAGCGGTGGATTGCAGCACCATCGATCCGCAGACGGCCCGCGATGTGGCAGCGGCTGCGGCGAAACAAGGCGTGGCCATGGCCGATGCGCCAGTGTCCGGTGGCACCGGTGGTGCCACTGCCGGCACGCTGACCTTTATGGTCGGCGCCACCCCGGAACTGTTCGCCACGCTGCAACCGGTGCTGGCGCAGATGGGCCGCAACATCGTGCATTGCGGCGAAGTCGGCACCGGGCAGATCGCCAAGATCTGCAACAACCTGCTGCTGGCGATCTCGATGGTTGGCGTCAGCGAGGCGATGGCGCTGGGCGATGCATTGGGCATCGACACCTCGGTGCTGGCCGGGATCATCAACAGCTCGACCGGGCGTTGCTGGAGTTCGGAGATGTACAACCCGTGGCCGGGGATTGTTGAAACGGCGCCGGCTTCGCGCGGGTATACCGGCGGGTTTGGCGCGGAACTGATGCTCAAGGATCTGGGGCTGGCAACGGAAGCGGCGCGTCAGGCTCATCAACCGGTGGTGCTCGGCGCGGTGGCGCAGCAGTTGTATCAGGCGATGAGTCAGCGTGGGGATGGCGGGAAGGATTTCTCGGCGATCATCAACAGCTATCGCAAGCCTGCAATAGAAGGACAGCGCTGAACAAACTGTGGGAGCGAGCCTGCTCGCGATGACGGCGGTCGCTTCAACAAGGAAGTGACTGATCGTTCGCTTTCGCGAGCAGGCTCGCTCCCACAGGGGATTTGCGTATATCAGACATTGTTTGCCGGGAAATCACGTCGGGTGATCTCCCGGCTTTTTTGCATCAGGCGAACACGAAATATTTGCGCACGGTTTCGACCACTTCCCACGTGCCCTTCATGCCCGGCTCAATCACGAAGATATCGCCAGCACGCAGATGAATCGGCGCCATGCCGTCCGGGGTGATTACGCAGTAGCCTTCCTGGAAATGGCAGTATTCCCACTTCACGTATTCAACGCGCCACTTGCCCGGCGTGCAGATCCACGTGCCCATGATCTTGCTGCCGTCTTCGCTGGTGTAGGCGTTGAGGTTGACGGTGTGCGGGTCGCCTTCGAGTTTTTCCCATTTGCAGGCATCGAGTACCGGCAGCGGATGGGTGTCGCGTAGAACGGTGATAGGGGCGGTCATGTGTCGGCTCCAGACAAGGCGATCAAACGGAAGCTGCACCCTATAGCGCCGCGCCTTGGCCCAGATGTCTGTGTTCGACATTCAGATATCCATAAACGCTGCCAGGTTTTACGGATGGGGGAGTAAACCTTCCAGCAAATTCAATTAACGTCAGTACTGACCTAAAACAAAGGTTATGAAGTTATAACTATTTTACTTGTCCGGTTTTTACTTTTAGTACGTCTGTTCCGTTGCGTCCTTAGTTGCTTTCGATAGTCGGCCTGCCTGATACCGCGGGCGCCCCACCTTACCCCGTCTTTGTTAAGTAAATAAGTCGTTCACCGCACCAAGGAGGTGCGGTGTCTGTGGGGGTTTTGCAGACTTTTTTCGACTTGTAAAAAAACCTTGAATAGTTCGTTGACTCTCCCCTTAAGGGCAGAGTTTAGATTCCCGCCGCGTGAGAAGTTGCTGTGGGAAAAGTTACTTTTCATAAGTCGAATTCATGAAGTAGTCACGACATATAGGGAGATAGAAATGAACAATCCATTGGACTTGGAACATGTCGTTGCCAGCACTCGCGAAATCCTCGCACAGCTGTTGGTGATGGATGCGAATGACATCGAAGAAAACAGCAGCATTGTCGAAGACCTCGGTGCCGACTCGCTGGACATCGTCGACCTGAGCTTCCAGCTGGGCCGCCAATATGGCTGCACACTGCCGAAAACCAGCGTGCTCGACCATGCAGTGGCGGTTTGCGGTGATGCCAGCGAATTTCTCGCCAACGGTCGCATTACCGAAAGCGGCAAAAGCCTGCTTGAGCAAAGCCTCAGCGCCTACACCCCGGATCAGTTGAAGGCGGGCATGCAACCGGCTCAGGTGTTCGCCGCGACCACCGTGCGTAATTGGGCCAACCAGTGCCGCAATCTTTTCAACTACCTGCCGGCCACCTGCCCGGATTGCAATGCTCACCAGGCGATTCTGAACGAGCGCCAACAAGTGGTCTGTGGCGCGTGCAGTGCGCGTCTGGTGCCGGCGGATGGCGATGAAGTGTCGCGTCAATTGGTTGAGCAGTTTGTCGCCACTCACGCCAAAGAAGCGGTGTAGGAGTTCTCATGCGGGCACGAGAAGTCTATGTGAGCGGGTTCGGTCTGGTGGCGCCCATGGCGCTGGACGCTGCCACGTTGTTCGAGCGGATTTGCCGGAAGCAATCCTGTGTCCGCGAACATCCTCGGTTCAAGGCGCTGGGATTCAGCAACAGCGCTGCCGGGTTTATTGATGACGCGCAGTGGCAGCAGATCGGTGCCGGTTTCGGCGGCAATGCGGCGCTGCACCCGCGACAAAGTGTGCTGGCCGAGTACGTCGGCCGGCAGGCGCTGGAGCACGCCGGCCTGACGCCGGCAGACTTTGCCCACAGTCGCAGCGGTCTGTTTCTGGGCGCCAACAAGTACTGTGCCGACAGCCACGATCTGCAACGGCTCAGCCGTTGCATGGATAAGGCCGGACGCGTCGACCTCGACCGTCTGCTGGACAGTCCGGCACCTTCCAGCGCGACCTTCACCCGGCGGGTCGATCAACAGACGCAACACCTGGCCGATCGGCTCGGCATTCGCGATCACATCTCGACCCATTCCGATGCCTGTGCCGCCGGCACCATGGCCATCGGCAGTGCTTACCGGGCCATCGAGCGCGGAGAGATCGATCTGGCTATTTGCGGCGCCGTCGAACTGATGGCCAACGAACTGCCTTATTACATGTTCAACAGCCTCGGCGCGCTCTGTCAGGCCGACTTGCCGGCGAGCGAACAAAGCCGCCCGTTCATGCCTGACCGTAGCGGTTTTGTCCTCAGCGAAGGCTCGGCGATGGTCATTCTCGAATCCGCTGAACACGCGCAGCGGCGCAAGGCTGCGCCATTGGGCCGGGTGTTGGGTTACGCGAATGTCTGCGAGGCGCAGAAAATGACCTCCAGCAGCCGCGATGGCAGTAAATATGAGGAATGCATGGAAGCAGCAATCGAAGACGCCGGGCTGCTGCGCAGCGCCGTGCAACACGTCAACACCCACGGCACCTCCACACAGGCCAATGACAGTTGTGAAGCGTTGGCGCTGCAGCGGTTGTTTGGCGGCTGCCAGGATTTCATGACCTTCACCGCCAACAAGTCTGCCATCGGTCATTCGCTGGCGGGCAGTGGTGCGATCGAAGCAGTGCTGTCGCTGATGAGCCTGCGTGACGGTGTGCTGTTGCCCACCCTGAATTACGACGCCGAGCGTGCCGAATACCCTTCGCTGAAGTTCTTGAGCGAGCCGGTGCGCCAGTCGATCAACGTGGTGATGTCCAACTCGTTCGGCTTTGGCGGCATTAACAGCTCGCTGGTTCTGGGGAGGGCATGACATGAACCGAGCCATCTATCTCAATGCCGCTGCGGTGCTGAATGTGGCAGGCAGTGAATGCGCTGACTTGCTCGGCACACCCTGTGCGGCGCAACCGCTGGCATTTGACGCACAGCGTCAGGCGTTTGCCTTGCCGACGCCGCGACTGGCCAGTGACCTGTTTGATCGCAAGATCCAGCGCAGCGTCGAACCGCAGGGCTTGCGCCTGTTGCATTGCGCCGCACGGCTGGCGCCAGCACTGGCGGCGCTGCAATTGCCCGCGTCACGCATTGCCCTGACAGCGGCCATTCCCGAAGTCGATGCGCCGAGCCCTTGCTGGGATGCGGTGCAGGCGATCATCGAACAGCCACACAAACAACTCAGCCAATTGTTGGCCAACACACCGCCCCTGCATGCGTTGACCCTGCTCAACAGCAGCGTGATGGCCTATGTGGCTGAAGCGCTCAATTGTCACGGGCCGATGGGCGGGTTCTGTTCCCAGGACAATGCCGGGCTGGATGCGCTGATCGAAGCCTGCCAGCAGATCGGCGAGCGGCATGCCGACGCCGCGTTGGTGGTCAGCAGCAGCCCGAACCTGACCCCGGCCCTGTATCTGCGCGAGCCCGATCAGGCGAACGAACCGATTTTCGGTGAGGGCGCCGCCGCGCTGTTGCTGGCGTCGACACCAGCGCCGGGTGCGGCACACGCCGTGCGCATTGCCGGATTTGCCCGTGGTTACAGCAACGATCCGCAACGCTCTGTGGCGGTGGGTCGGCGCGTCATCGATCAGGTTCTGAGCGTCGAAAAACTGCGGGTCGGCGACGTCGAGCATATCGTCGGCAATTGCGCTGACGGGCAAGTGATGAAGTTGCTCGAAGCTTTCCCGCGCGAGATTCGCAGCACCCGTGCCATGACCGGTGAACTGGGCGCCAGCGGCTTGCTGACAGAAGTCGCACTGACACTGCACCTGAGCTGTGAAGTAGCGGCGACGCCGGGCTACACGTTGCTTGTCAGCCACACTCGCGCCGGTCACTGGGGCGCGTTGCTGTTGAGCAGTGAAACCATGGAGAAGCACGCATGAGTGCGACACGGATTGTGATCACCGGCATGGGTGCCGTCACCGGTTTCGGTTTCGAATGGCAGACCCTCTGGGAAAAAATGCTCGGCGCCGAACATTGCGTGCGGCCATGGCAGCCGGACGACCTGCAAGAGGCCTCGTTCGCGGTGCGTTATGCAGCGCCCGTCGACATGAGCCTGTTGCCGGAAAAACTGCACAGCCACGCGGCGTGGACCCTGCCACTGGAGAAACGCAGCCGCTTTGGCTGGGTGGCCGCCACGCAAGCCGTCAACGACAGTGGCCTGCAACCGGAGCAATTGCGCGGCGCAGCGGTTCTGTGTGCCTCTGGCGCGCCGCAACACATGCTCGCCGACATGCTCCTGACCGCCGCGCCGGATGGCGCTGCCCCGGGCTGGCAGCACTTGATGCCGCGTGCCGGGCAAGTAAATGCCGATGGCTCGCTGCGTCAGAGCAACGACCGGCTGGCGCGAGTAATCGCCGACGATCTGGGCTGCGAAGGCCCCGTGATCAATATCAGCAGTGCCTGTGCGGGTGCCTCCCAAGCGATCGGTAATGCCTTTCAGATGATCCGTCGTGGCGAAGTCAGCGTAGCGCTGGCCGGCGGGGCCGACTCGGTGCTCAATCTCGACACCATGGCTGCGCTGTACCTGCTCGGCGCCGCTTCGGGAGAGCAACGCTGGGGCGCCGACCTGTGTCGGCCGTTCGATCGTGACCGCAGCGGGCTGATCGCCGGCGAAGGCGGCGGTTTTGTCGTCCTCGAAAGCCTGGAACACGCCTTGGCGCGGGGCGCGACACCCTATGCCGAAGTGCTGGGTTTCGGCAGCAGCCTGGACGCTTATAAAGTCACCGCACCACAACCCGAAGGACGCGGCGCGGCGCTGGCGATGCAGGCCGCACTCGACGACGCCGGGCTGCGCCCGCAGCAGATCGATCTGATCAACGCCCACGGCACCTCGACGCCGCTCAACGACGTGGCCGAAACCCTCGCGATCAAAAGTGTGTTTGCCGAGCACAAGCACTATCAAGCCTTGGCTGTCAGCGCCAACAAATCGCAGTTCGGTCACCTGATCGCGGCGGCCGGCGCACCCGAATGCATCGTTACCGCATTGGCCTGCCTGAACGATCTGGTCACGCCCACGGTGAACCTGCACGACGCCGACGAACAGTGTGATCTGGATTATTGCGCCGGTCAGGCCGTCAGTCGTCGCGTGGATTACGCACTGAGCAATTCTTTCGGTTTTGGCGGCCTCAACACCTCGCTGGCCCTTGGCAAATATCGGGAGCACGGACAATGAGCAATGCCTCTGCACGTATCGCCATCACCGGCAGCGGCTGTGTGTTGCCCAGCGGCTGGGGTGTCGAGCGTTTCTGGTCGGCAGCCCGCGAAGGTCGCAGCGCGATCTCGGCCTTGCAGTCGCCGCTTTTCCACAGTGAGCGTGTCGTCGCGTTCGGTCACGTCGCTGAGGACGATCATCAACGCAGTCGCCAGGACGTTGCACAAAACCTCCAGCGTTATTGTCCGCCGGCAGTGATCTGGGGCGTCAGTGCCGTGCGCCAGGCGCTGGCCGAGGCCGGGCTTGAACCGGGCCGCGACAGCGTGCGTTTTGGTCTCTATTGCTGCCAGGGCGGTTACACCCATCCATCGCTCGCGTCTTACGGCGAACTGTTGCATGAGTGTCAGACCGAGACCGGTGCCGACATGCAGCGTCTGGCCAAACGCGTGTTGCAGGAGCGCGCGCTCGATCCGTTTCTGGTCCTCAAAAGCCTGAGCAACGGTTTGCTCGGCGTCGTCAGTCTGGCCTTGAAGCTTGAGTGCGAATGCAACGCCTACATGCAAGGCGTGGCCGGCAACCTGGCGGCGCTGCGCGAAGCCTGCGCGGCGTTGCAGAGCGGTCGGATCGATGCGGCCATTGTGGTGGGCGCCGGCAGTGAACTGGATCCGCTGGCGCTTGCCGCACTGGCCGAGGCGGGGGTGATCAGCACCGACGGTTCGCCAAGCCTGCGTGCCTTTGATCGCCAAGGCAGTGGCGGCATTGCCGGCGAAGGTGCGGCGGCGCTGGTACTGCGCCGCGCCGATGATCTGCCGGCAGGGCCGCAAACCTGCCTGACAGCACTGTTCGCACATCCGCGTCTGGACTCGCTGAGCTTGCCGGACAAACAGGTGGATCTGCTGATCAGCAGCGCCACTGGCGATCCGCACAAGGATGCCGATCTGGCCCGCACGCTGGCGCGAACCGGCGCCGCGCACATCACCAGCAGCACGCCGCTGACCGGCATGCTCAGTGGTGCGCCGAGCCTGGTTGACCTGATCTTTGCCCGGCAGGCCTTGCAGGCGCAAAGCATCCCGCCGGTCAGCGGTCTGCAGCAGCCGCTGGATGCGCATCTGCCGTTTGTGATCGGTGGGCCGCGCGATGCCGCGCTCCACGATTGTCTGGTGATCAACCGCGACGACAACGGTTTCAGCGCCGGTTACCAACTCGAATTTCACGCGGCCGACTGACCGTCGGCATGCAACGAAACGCAGCTGATTTTTTACTTAAGGGATAGAACTGTCATGGATTACCGCGATTACGTACGGCCGAAATTCGTTGAATTGATGCAGGCCCTGGGCCTGGAATGTCAGTTCCACAGAGCGCTGGGCAGCAAACTGTTTTACCGCGACCGCCAGGG
The DNA here is from genome assembly GCF_054070155.1 of Pseudomonas sp. SDT291_1_S447. Lineage (NCBI taxonomy): Bacteria > Pseudomonadati > Pseudomonadota > Gammaproteobacteria > Pseudomonadales > Pseudomonadaceae > Pseudomonas > Pseudomonas sp. SDT291_1_S447. The sequence goes on along the minus strand of NZ_JBSVXS010000043.1, from coordinate 19,405 downwards.
CGATGAAGTAACCGTCACCGACTTCCTCGGTGGTTACGGCGCCGCGTTGTATGGCCACAACGATCCGCAATTTGTCGATCAACTCGTCGACCTGCTGCGTGCCGATGTACCGTTCAACGCACAAATGTCGGTGCGCGGTGCGGCGGGACAGTTGGGGCGTGAACTCAGTGAAGCGTTCAACCGTGAACTGAACAACAGCGAACGCTACATTTCGACCTTCTCCAACAGTGGCGCCGAGTCGGTGGAGATCGCCGTCAAGCACGCCGAATACCGTCGTCAGAAAAACCTGCAGAAGCAATTCGACGAGCGCGATTTCGCCCTCGCCAATCTGGTTGCCAGCGACAAGGCTTACGTCGAACTGGACATCGACGATCTCGATTTGCCTGCCGGTCTGCTGCCGCAGAATCTGTCCTGCGTCACCGTGCGCCAAGTGGCCGAAGCGGTGCGTCAGCACAACCTGGCGCAACTGCATGTCGAGCCGGTGTTCCTCGCTGTGCGCGGCAGCTTCCACGGCAAACTGGTGAACACCGTTCAACTGACGTACGGCAAGCAGTACCGCAAACCGTTCGCTCGTTTCGGCCTCAACGTCGAGTTCATCGACCCACAACAGCCACAGCAATTGCAGGAGCTGCCAGCCCGTCACGTGCGTCACTGGCTGAGCCTGGAATGGAACGGCGAAACCCTGCAAGTGCGCCGCGAAGCATTCAGCGCGATCACGGCGGTATTGCTCGAACCGATTCAGGGCGAGGGCGGCATCAACGAGTTCGCCAATGAGTTCTATCTCGGTCTGCGGCGTCTGTGCAACGAGCAGCAGTGCCCGCTGATCATCGATGAAGTGCAATCCGGTTTCGGCCGCACCGGCACCTTGCTCGGCGCCAGTCATTTCAACTTGCAGGGTGATTACTACTGCCTGTCGAAAGCGCTCGGCGGTGGCCTGATGAAGATTGCCGCGACGGTGATTCGCGCCAGCCACTACGAAAACGATTTCAGCTACATCCACAGTTCGACCTTTGCCGAAGATGATGCGTCCTGCCATATCGCCCTGTCGGCCTTGCGCCGTCTGTTCGAGAACGACAGTGCGATGCTCAAGGACGTAAACAAGAAGGGCGAGTACCTCAAGTCTTCGCTGCTGGAACTCAAAGCGGCCTACCCGGACGTGATCGCCGACGTGCGTGGTCGCGGCTTGCTGCTGGGCTTTGAACTGCACGACCTGACCGGCACCAGCTCACTGGTTCAGGCTTCGGCGCAGTACAACGATGCGCTGGGCTACATCATCGCCGGCTACCTGCTGCAATTCGAATCCCTGCGCGTGGCGCCGTCGGGCAGCAACGCCAATGTGATCCGACTGGAACCGCCGGTGTGCATCACCTTCGAAGAAATCGACGGCTTGATCGGTTCCTTGCAGAAAGTCTGCGACATGCTGCGTCGGCGTGATGCCTTCCCGCTGGCCGCCGGTGTGTGCGCCGACAGCATCGCTGACGTGCCGGCGCGCGAGGTTAGCTTCAAGGAGAGCGAAACCCGCCCAAAGTCTGACGAGAACGTGCGCGTGGTGGCGCGCGTGGCGTTCATCAACCATCTGATTGATTCGGACATGCTCAGCGACGTCGATCCGTCACTGTCGACCCTGAGCGCTGAGCAGAAACGCGAGTTCATCAAGCGCATGGCGCCCGAGCGCCGAGCCGCGCCGATCGGCCCGGTGCAGATTCGCTCGAAACTCGGCACTGCCGTGGAATTCACCCTGTATCCGCTGTGCATGGATTCCGATGCCATGGCGGCGTACATCGCCAGCGGCGATCTGCAAACCATCCGCGAAGAAGTCGGCAACCGTATCAAGGATGCCCGCGCCGATGGTTACAGCGTCGCTGGGCTGGGCATGTACACCTCGATCGTCACCAACAACTGCCAGGCCTTGCAGATTCCCGACATGGCACTGACTTCCGGCAACGCGCTGACCATCGGCATGGGTCTGGAAGCCATCGAACAGGGCTGCAAGCAGCAAGGCCTGGAACTGAGCGAGCAAACCGCTGCGGTGGTCGGTGCGGCGGGCAACATCGCCTCGACCTATGCCTCGTTGTTATCGACCAGTGTCGAGCACCTGATCCTCATCGGCAGCGGCCGCGACGGTTCCCTGCGTCGTCTGGAAAAAACCGCGCAACAGATTTACGCCGAAGCCGCCCGCGCGATTCTCAAGGGTGTCGCCGAGCACGATCGCCTCGCCCGTCGCTTGCAGCAAATCGACGGCATCGATGGACTCTTGCAGGCCCATGGCAGCAGTGCCGATCTGGGTCAGCGCGTGGCGAAACTGGTTGAAGAACGCTTGGGCGCAAACGCTTTCATCACCGTCAGCAACGATCTTGATGTGCTGAAACAGGCGCGCATCGTGCTCTGCGCGGCTAACGCACCGCAGCCGTTTCTTTTCGCGGAGCACTTCGCCGAAAACAGCGTGATCTGCGACATCGCCGTACCGCTGAACGTTGACCAGAACCTCGCCAGCCAACGCTCCGACGTGCTCTACATGCACGGCGGCATCGTGCAGACGCCGCTGGGCGATGGCTTGGTGAAAAACGTTCGGGCCTATCTCAAGCAAGGTCAGTTGTACGCGTGCATGGCTGAGTCGGTGCTGATGGGCCTGTCCGGGATGAAACAGCACTACTCCTACGGCGACATCAGCCGCGAGCAAGTGCAGCAGATTCGAGCACTGGCGGCGACCCACGGCTTCAGCCTCGCCCAGTTCAAAACCGACAACTCGCTCTAAGGAACGGTCATGCCGAATAAAGTAGCAGTGGTGACCGGTGGCAGTCGTGGCATCGGTCGGGCGATTGTCCAGACCCTGGCCGGGGCGGGTTATCAGATCGCGTTCAGTTACGTGCGCGATGAAGTCGCGGCAATGACCTTGCGCGATGAGGTTCAGGCGTCGGGCATCGATTGCCTGGCGTTGCAGTGCGATGTCAGCAGCGGCGACAGCATCAAGGCGTTTTTCGAGCGGGTCGATCAGCATTTTCAGCGTATCGATCTGTTGGTTAACAACGCCGGCATCACTCGCGATGGTTTGCTGGCGACGATGTCGGCGCGCGACCTGATCGACGTGATCCAGACCAACCTGATCGGCACGATGCTCTGCTGTCAGCAGGTGGTGCCGGGCATGTTGCGTCAGCGCAGCGGTTGCATCGTCAACATCAGTTCGGTGGCGGCGCAGAAGCCCGGCAAAGGCCAAAGCAACTATGCCGCTGCCAAGGGCGGGGTCGAATCGTTGACCCGTGCCTTGGCGGTGGAGCTGGCGCCGCGCAACATTCGCGTCAACGCGGTCGCCCCGGGCATCGTCAAGACCGAGATGAGTACCGCGCTGATCGGCAGTCAGGAAGAAGAAATCCAGTCGCGCCTGCTGATCAAACGCTACGCCGAACCGGAGGAAATTGCCGAAGCGGTGCTGTACCTCGCCGATCGCGGTTTGTACCTGACCGGGGAGGTCCTGTCGGTCAACGGCGGGTTGAAAATGCCATGAGCCGGACCATTCTGATCACCGGTGCGGCGAAAGGCATCGGCCGTGCGGTCGCCGAGAATTTCGCCGCCGACGCCGACAATCGCTTGATCCTGCTGGATCTCGATCTGGCCGAACTGCAGTGCTGGGTCGACGAGCAGCAGGAGCAGATCAAGGCGCGAGTCGAAACCCATGCGGCGAACATTGCCGACCTGCCGGCCATGGAGGCGTTGTTCAAGAAACTCGGCTCGCAAGTAGAGTACGTCGACGTGCTGGTCAACAGTGCCGGCATCTGCAACGAGAACGAGCCGGAGGATCTGCACAACTGGCACAAGGTGATTTCGGTCAACCTCAACGGCACGTTCTACGTGACCTCGTTGTGTCTGGCGCTGATGCCTGACCGTGGGCGAATCATCAACATGTCGTCGATCCTCGGCCGTGCCGGCAAGGTGCGCAACACCGCGTACTGCGCGTCCAAGCACGGCATCGTCGGCATGACCAAGGCGCTGGCGCTGGATCTCGCTTCGCGGCAGATCACCGTCAATGCGATTCTGCCAGCGTGGATCGATACGCCGATGTTGCAGGGTGAACTGGCGACGCAAGCGGCGATTGCCGGTTTGACCCAGGAACAGATCGTGCGCAACGCGAAGAAGAAACTGCCGATGCGCCGTTTCATCCAGAGCGAAGAAGTGGCGGCGATGGTGCGTTACCTGGCCAGCCCCGAGGCTGGCGGGGTGACCGCGCAGAGTCTGGTGATCGATGGCGGTGTCGGGTTGGGAATGTAGCGATGCCTCGATTTCACAACAGTCACATCGTGGGTGCGGTGTGGGCGTGCATGGCTGCGCCCACCGCGATGGCCGAATTTACCGTCGCTGATCTCAAGCCCGATTACGCCGACGGTGAAGTCGGCGTGGCCACGGCCATGCGTCTGCATGGCGACGATCAGGTCACGCAAAAAGCCGTGTATTTCAAGGCCAACCTGGAAGACAACTGGGAGGGCGGTTACTACAAGGCCAAGGGCCGCGTGCGTTATGACGCGCGCTATGACGGCAACAATCCGTACAGCGAGCGGGCGCGGGACAAGTACCGTTTCGATGCCGATTGGCGGCACCTCTACGTCGGCCATTCGCTGGGTGACGGTGAAGTGACAGTGGGCTGGCAGCAAGTGGTCTGGGGCCGCGCGGATGAATTGCGCGTGCTCGATCAGATCAACCCGCTGGACTATCGCGATGGTCTGACGCCGCTGCTCGAAGACAGTCGCATCGCCGTGCCCATGGTGCGTTTTGCGCAACCGGTGGGCGAGTGGGAACTGGAGGCGCTGTGGATCACCGACTTCGTGAAAAACCGGGCGCCGGTGGAGGGCAGTGAATTTGCCGCGCCACTGTTTGCCACGCCGGATCCGCAGTATTTCCTGCTCGACTCCAAGCCCGGCTATGACGGCGACAAAGGCTATTCCTATGGCCTGAGCGCCAACGGCCGGATCGGTGCAGTGGACACCAGTTTCGTTGCCTTGAGCGCCCGTCAGCAAGACCCGGTGTACGCCGTCGAAGGCCTCGCCGATGACGGTCGTACGCGACTGGAACGGCAGTTTCCCCGTTACACCATGGGCGGTGCCGGGCTGGCGATCGACGCCGGGCACAGCATCGTGGTGCGCAGCGAGGTCGCGTATTTCGACAACTGGCGCGTGACCAATCCGACCCGCGCCTACGGTGCCGACAGCACGCCCATGGTCAAGTCGCTGCTGGGTGTCGACTACCTGTTGCGCGACTGGCTGATCTCCGCGCAATGGCAGGAGCAGGTGTTGCTCGACTGGCAGGACGGCATGTTGCAGGACAAGCGCGAACCGCTGTTCACCCTGTCGGCCGAAGGCACCCATTGGCAGGATCGCCTCAAGAGTCGTCTGGTGGTCGCTGGCTCACCGCCGTTTCAGGACGACGCCTTGCTGCAAGGCATCTTCACCTACAAACCGGTCGACTACATCAAGCTCGGCCTGGAAGTGGACGTGTTCTTCGGCAAGCCCGAGAAGACTTTCGGCGAGTACAGCAAGCGCGATCAAGTGCGGCTGTCGGCCGGTTATCTGTTCTGACCCATCACGCCTGCCGCTCTCGCGCGCAGGTGCATTCATCCAACGAAAAGGAAGTTGTCATGTTGCCGTTTTTGAAAAGTCTGACCACCGCCGCACTGATCCTCGGTAGCGCCTGCGCCAGTGCCGCCGAGGCTGGCAATGCCGATGAGATCATCCGTCAGGTACGCGATCGCAATGACGGGAACAGCTTCATGTCCCAGGTTTCGCTGATCCTGCATGACAAGAAAGGCAATACCCGGGTTCGCGAGTTCACCTACCTGCAAAAGGATTACCCGGACAGCGACAAGTTCAGCATGTACTTTTCCGCGCCGACTGACGTCCGCGACGTGGCCTTCCACATCGAAAACCCGCACGAAACCCTCGGCCTGGAAGACAGCCAGTGGATGTACCTGCCGGTCAGCCGTCAGACCCGCCGCATCTCCACCACCGACAAGCGCGGCTCGTTCATGGGCAGTGAGTACTCGTATGCCGATCTGGACAAGATCCGCGTCAAGGACTACTCGCAGAAACTCGTCGGCGAAGAACAGATCAAGGGCCGCGACTGCTACGTGATCGAGCGTGAACCGGCGTCCCCCGAGGTGCTGGCCAAGACCGGTTACAACAAGCTGAAGGTGTGGATCGACAAGCAGAATTTCCTGGTCATGCGTCAGGATTTCTTCGACGTCAAAGGTGTGCTGATCAAGCAGATGCGCACGCAGAAAGTCGCGACCATCGATTCGATCGACAGCATCGTACTCAGCGAAACCGAGCACTTCATCGACGGCACGCGTTCGGAAATGCGCTTCAACCAGTTGCAGTACAACGTTTCTCTGGAAGACCGCCTCTTCACCCAGACCGCCATCAAGCGCGGGCTGAAAACCGGTGACCTGCCGGACTTTGCCGTGTCTGCCCGCTAAGCGCCGACCCCGACGACCTGGAACCGCATGATCATGGAAAGATATCTGAATTTCGTCGAGCGCTATGCGCGGGCGATTGTTTTCCTGCTGGTGGCGATTACGGCGTATTTCACTTATACGCTGGGCGCGCTGGTGTCCGACACCAACCCTTATCTGCTCAAGGAAAGCCACCCGGCGCGCAAGACCATCATCGATTTGCAGGGTGAATTCACCGGCACGTTCGACTCGGTCATGGTGGCGCTGAACAACCCGCAAACGGTGTTCAACAAAAATACGCTCAACGCGCTGTTTTCGATGTCGCAGTCGGTGCGCAAGATGATTCTGGCCAACGATGCCGACAAGGAGCAGTTGGCGCAGATCGTCGTCCGGCATGCAGACGACAGCCGTGCGCAGTTGTTGACCCGGGACATTCTCGAGGGTGGCTTTTCGCAGAACGATTACGCCAACGCCAAGGCCTTGCGTGATCATGCCCAGAGCCAGAACTGGGATTCCCATGATCAGCTGTTCCTGTCCTTTCTCGCCGAGCGGATCAACCCGATCCGCGAAATGGCCTCGATGGGCGACCTGGAAAACATCGTCCTGACCGACGACGGCGAACTGTTGATCCACAAAACCCTGAATGCCTATGACATGGACCCGGTAGTGGTCGAGTCGCAGATCATGGGCAACGAATTGATGGTCGACGGGGTGGTGTCCAAAGACAAGAAAGTCGCAATGCTGGTGGCCGAACTCGGCACCAAGCAGGACGACGCTCAGGCGCAACTGCGGGCTTATCAGATTGTGCGCGGCATCGTCGCGCAATATCAGGCTGAACACCCGGAGTACAAGGACGAAATCTTCATCGCCGGCATGCCGATCTTCATCGCCGCGCAGCAGGAAATCATCGATCACGACCTGGCGGTGTTGTTCCCGATCGTGTTTTTGCTGATTACCTTGCTGCTGATTTTCTTCTTCCGTAAACCACTGGGCGTGTTGCTGCCGCTGTTCAATATTCTGTTCTGCACCATCTGGACGTTGGGCCTGATGGCGCTATTGCGCGTGCCGTTCGACCTGTTGACCAGTGTGCTGCCGGTGTTCCTGTTCACCATTTGCTGCTCGGATGCGATCCACGTGATGGCTGAATATTACGAGCAGAAAAACGCTGGCAAGAGCAATCGCGAGGCCAACCGCGAAACCCAGCGCTTGATGGTGGTGCCGGTGGTGTTGACGACCGTGACGACCATCGCCACGTTCATGATTTCCACCACCAACAACATTGTCAGCATCCGTAATTTCGGCGTGTTCATGTCGATCGGCCTGACGGCGGCGCTGATCATTTCGCTGTTGCTGATTCCGGCGTGGATTTCCATCTGGGGCAAGGATCAGCCGCAGCAAGCCAAGGCTGTGGTGCACCAGGAGTCGATCATCTCGCGCTATCTGGTCGCGTTCTGTGCCTGGATGATCCGCTTTCGCAAACCGATCCTGATGGTCATGCTGCCGCTGCTGGCGCTGGCCACCGTGTTCACCTTCCGCGTCGATATCGAAGACTCCGGCATCGCTTACTTCAAGCCGGAAAGCCACATTCGCGTGTCCGATCAGTTCATCAACCACGCCAAAGTAGCTGGCACGGCCCCGGGCTGGATCGCCATCGACAGCAAGGAGCCGCGCGGCGTGCTGACCACCGAAGTGGTGCAGTTCATCGACAAGCTCGACCACTTCATCAAACAGCAACCGAACGTCAGTTACGGCTACTCACTGGCGACTTACGTCAAGCGCATGAACCTAGTGCTCAACGACATGAACCCGGAGTATCTGCGGGTGCCGAATGCCGTGGAGAAGGTCACGTCGGTCAATGACGACGGGCAGGTCGAGCGTTTTGAAGTGCCGGGCAATTCGCTGATCGAACAGCACGTGATGCTGTTCGAAAACGGTGGCGGTTCCGACCTGAACAACGTGCTCAACGCCGATTTCTCCAAGGCCTTGACCCTGTACACCATGACCTCGTCGGTCGCCAGCGACTATCAGGGCATGCTCGACCGCCTCGACGCCTGGCTGCTGGTGAACAAACCGGCCAACCTGGAAGTGACCCACGCCGGCACGCCGTTGATCTGGACGGGCGTCCTGCAGGAAATCACTCAGGGCCAGGTACTGAGTTTTTCCCTGGCTTTGCTGGTCGTCACGTTGATGATGATGTACTGGCTCAAGTCGGTGCGCCTCGGGGTGCTCGGTATGCTGACCTTGCTGACCACCTCGGTGACGGTCTACGGCTTCATGTTCCTGTTCGGCATCGAGCTGAACATCGGCACGACGCTGGTGACGTTCCTCGTGGTCGGTGTGGTCGATTACGCAGTGCACCTGTTGTCGCGCATCAAGTTGTTGGTGCAGCAGGGCATTGAGATCGACGCGGCTATTTTGCAGGCGATGCACAGCGTCGGTCGTTCGACGGTGATCAACGTGGTGATCTTCTCCGTCGGCTTCATGGCGCTGCTGTTTTCCGACTTCAAGCCGATTGTCGATCTCGGTGCACTGGTGGCGATGGCGCTGTTTTCCAGCGGGGTCATGACCATTGTCCTGGTGACGCTGGTATCGCCGTGGTTCTTTGCGGCGATTGCGCCGGTGCATGCGCCGGCTCCAGCATTGCGCACAGAAGGGGAGCCGGTGCCGGGCTGATTCGCCAACGACCGGGCGCGCCTGCCCTGAGGCGGCAGGCGAGCCTGGTCATGCGGCGCAGCAGGGTTTTCAGTTCAGAGTAGTGCCCGGGTTTTTTTCGCCATAACGGGCGATGCGTTCGAACTGACATTCCTGGCGGGCGTCGTTGAGGTTGTGTTCAAACGCCTCGAGGCCATCATGCAATTGCTGCAAATCGCCGATCTGGGTCACCAGTTCGGCTTTTTTTTCGGCGATGGCTCGTTGCGCCATGTCCCACGGGAATTCGTCGCCGCGGTAGTTGTTGAGGATCACCTGCAGCTCTTTGAGCTTGAAGCCCAGTTGCTGGGCGCACTTTATGAACGTCAACACCTCGACACTTTGCTGGCTGTAGATGCGGTATTTACCTTCACGCTTGGGTTCGGGCAACAGGCCGATTTCTTCGTAGTGGCGAATGCTTTTGACAGTGGTGCCCGACAGCTGGGCGGCTTTGCCGATATACATAAAGGTCCGTCTCGATGGTCAAACATAGCGTAGCGCGATCAGGCGTCATGCCGGATCGGCGGCGATTATATGTCCAATACCATCTGAAAATTGCAACTGCGCGTAAATGACGTGCACAGGCGACGGACGGGCTCGTGGAGGGAACCCGAAGAGGCACTGACGGCGGCTTGTGCGCCGTCAGTTGAGGCGGCTGGAAAGCCTTAGACGGCGGCGGTCACGCGCGCCTTTTCCAGCCAGGCATCGCGCTGGTTTGGCTTGGAGCCAAGGATCGGCCCGAAGGTCAGCGTCTTCAGTGGCTTGATGCCGCAGAATTCCAGCGTGGTCTTGCGCATCTGATTCAGCCCGGGCATGCCGTAGATCCATTTGTAGTACCAGTACGGCGTGTCCATGGTCACCAGCAAATGCGCGGTGCGGCCCTTGAGCAGCTTGTCGGGGAAGGCTTTGCCTTCGCGGTATTTGAAAGCGAAACCCGGCAGGAAAATCCGGTCGACGAAGCCCTTCAGCAGTGCCGGAATCCCGCCCCACCAGATCGGATAGACGAATGTCAGGTGCTCGGCCCAGGTGATATCGGCCTGCGCTTGCAGCAGGTCCGGCTCCAGTGGCTGCACCTTGTTGTAGCCTTCGTGCAGGACCGGGTCGAACTCCAGCGCATCCAGACGCAACAGCCGCACCTCATGCCCGGCGTCCTTGGCGGCCTGAACGTAAGTCTCACTCAATGCCCCGCAAAAGCTGTCGGTGGAGGGGTGACCCAGTATCACGAGCATTCGTTTGCTCATTGTGTGTACTCCTGAAATGAAGCTCACAGGATAGAGTCTGCCCCTAGCGGTAGAGTCAAGGCACCAGCGCATCAAACAGGGCTCGGGCGTAACCGGGCAGGTGGTCGAAGTCCCGCGCGCACAATTGCAGAGTGCGATGGGCCCAGACTTCGTTCAGCGGCCGGCACGTTATCGAGTGCACCGCCGCCCAGCGCTCGATGGCCACCTTGGGCACGATGGCCAGCCCCGCACCTCGCGCCACCATGCGCATGACGCCCTCGAAGCCATCGGCACGGATCCGGATCGACATGCGCTGGCCGATGTGGAGCGCTTGTTCCTCCAGGTGAATCGCCAGCGCGCTGTGGCTGCCAAGCGCTACATAGTCGTGCGCCAGGGTTTCACCAAACGTCAGCGACGCCTGACTCGCCAAAACATGCTCGGGGGGCAGGATCAGCACCAATGGATCGTCGCGAAAGGGTCGGGTTTGCAGACCGTGGGTGTCGACCGCATCGGAGACGATCCCGAGGTCCGCCGCGCCTTGGCGCAAGGCGTGGGTGATGCGCGCGCTGGGCAGCTCCTGCAAGTCGATGTCGAGATTGGGATGATCGCGCAGGAAGTCCGCGAGTACTTCCGGCAGGTATTCGGTGATGGCCGTGGTGTTGCACAGCAAGCGCACCTGACCTTTGACGCCTTGGGCGTAGTCGGCCAGATCCTGCTGCAGGCGTTCGGCTTGTTGCAGGAGGATGCGCGCGTGCTGAGCCAGCGCCTTTCCGGCGGCCGTCGGGGTGACGCCGCGGCGGCCGCGCTCGAGAAAATCAACGCCAAGCGAGGCTTCCATGGCGCGGATTCTGGCGCTGGCGGCGGCCAGGGATAAATGGCTGCGGGCGGCGCCGGCCGTGATGTTGCCGGTGTCGAGGATGTGCAGGTAGAGGCGCAGGTCGGTGAGGTCGAAGTGCATGGGCAGCCTCTGAAAGTTCTGGTGTCTGGGCTGGCCTCATCGCGAGCAGGCTCACTCCTACATGGGATCTGTGGCGAACGCAAAACCTGTAGGACTGAGCCTGCTCGCGATGAGGCCAGAAGCCTCAAAAATATATCAGCCTCTTGTCAGGGCAGAGGCAGCCTCAGTATATGGCAGATTTTCATCCAACCTCGACCAGCGCACAGTAGCACCATGAACACACTCACAGATTTCTACCAGCACCTCGGCCTGGCCCTGTCCCTGCTGGTCATCATGACCTTCATTCTCGCCGGTCTGATCAAAGGCGTGATCGGTCTCGGCCTGCCCACCGTCGCCATGGGCTTGCTCGGTCTGGCTATGGCGCCGTCGCAGGCAGCCGCGTTGCTGATCATCCCGGCAACCCTGACCAACGTCTGGCAACTGGCTTTCGGCGGTCATCTGAAAGGACTGATCAAACGCCTCTGGCCGATGCTGCTGATGATTTTCCTCGGCACCGGAATAGGCACGTTATCGATCGGCATGACGGGCGGGCATTGGGTGGTGCGCGGGTTGGGCGCGGCGCTGTTGCTTTATGCGTTGAGCGGTTTGTTTCTGCCAACGCTGAGCGTCAATTCGCGTCATGAAGGCTGGCTGGGGCCGGCGTGCGGTTTGATCACCGGGGTCATCACCTCGGCCACCGGCGTCTTCGTGATTCCAGCGGTGCCGTACCTGCAAGCGCTGGGCTTGAATCGCGATCAACTGGTGCAGGCGCTGGGCCTGTCTTTCACCGTTTCGACGTTGGCGCTGGCCGCTGGATTGCTCTGGCGTGGCGCCCTCGGTGGCGGCGAACTAAGCGCTTCGCTGCTGGCGCTGATCCCGGCCATTCTCGGCATGTTGCTTGGTCAATGGCTGCGCGAACGCATCAGCGCCGTGCTGTTCAAGCGGGTGTTCTTTATTGGTATGGGCGCGCTTGGCGCCCATTTGTTGATCAGCGGTTAGCCGAGGCTTCGCTGAGCATTTCGATCTGGCGGATATCGAAATCGCGCTGCAGATAGTCCATGCGCTGTTCAAAGAATGCCTTCATGTGCGGCAGATTCGAATGCACATCCAGGTGCGCTTGCGACGCCCAGATCTCGTAGAAGATAAACAGCGTCGGATCTTCCTTGTCGCGCAGCATGTGGTACTCGATGCAGCCCGGCTCGGCGCGGCTCGGCTCAACGTAAGCGCGGAACAGCGCCTCGAAGGCCTCGGCTTTTTCCGGGCGGGTCTTGGCGTGCAGGATAAAACCCAAGCGTTCACTCATCACAACGACTCCTCAAATTCAGAATGCCGCGGATGTTATTGCAACAATCGACGATAGATTCGTGCCTTTTGATCAAATGTATTTTGCGCAATCAGGCCTTATTCCGCGCGAGGCGGATCGTTAATCTGCCGCCATTCCAGTTTCCCTTCTCCATCCAGCCCAATGGCTGCGCCGAGGCTTTCTCATGAAAAAAGTGCTGTTGCTCAATGGCGGTAAAAAATTCGCTCACTCCGACGGTCGCTACAACGCCACCCTGCACGAAGCGGCGTTAAGCGTGCTCGATCGCGGCGGTGTCGACGTCAAGACCACCTTCATCGACGAGGGCTATGACGTCGCTGAAGAAGTGGCCAAATTTCTCTGGGCCGACGTGATCATTTATCAGATGCCCGGCTGGTGGATGGGCGCGCCGTGGACGGTGAAAAAGTACCTCGACGAAGTCTTCACCGAAGGCCACGGCAGCCTCTACGCCAGCGATGGCCGCACTCGTTCCGATGCTTCGCAGAAGTACGGCAGCGGTGGCCTGATTCAGGGCAAGCAATACATGCTGTCGCTGACCTGGAACGCACCGCAGCAGGCCTTCGATGACCCGACTGATTTCTTTGAGGCCAAAGGTGTGGATGCGGTGTACTTCCCGTTTCACAAGGCCAATGAGTTTCTCGGTATGACCGGGTTGCCGACGTTCCTCTGTGTCGACGTGATGAAACGGCCGAACATCGAGGCTGATGTGGCGCGTTATGAGCAGCATTTGACCGAGGTGTTTGGCCTCAAGGGCTGATGCTCGGCTACTATCGAAGGCCTGAGCCTGCGGGGCAGGCCAATCGATTTGAGGACACCCGTGAAAGCCAGATCCGATGAGTTGCAGATTTTCGTCTGCGTGATCGAGTGCGGTTCGATCTCCGCCGCCGCCGAGCAGGTCGGGCAAACGCCTTCGGCGGTCAGCCGCACGTTGTCGAAGCTGGAAGCCAAGCTCGACACCACGCTGATCAACCGCACCACGCGGCGCATGGACCTGACCGAGGAGGGCAAGTATTTCTTCGAGCAAGCCAAGCTGATTCTCGATCAGATGGAGCAACTCGAAGAACGCCTGTCTTCGCGCCAGCAAACCCCGTCCGGTCGCTTGCGAATCAACGCCGCATCACCGTTCATGCTCCATGCGGTGGTCCCGTATATCGACGAATTCCGCCGCCTCTATCCGGACATCCAGCTCGAACTCAACAGCAATGACCTGATCATTGACCTGCTGGAACAAAGCACCGACATCGCCATCCGTATCGGCACCCTTGCCGACTCGACGCTGCACGCACGCTCGCTCGGCTGCAGCCCGCTGCTGATCGTCGCCAGCCCCGCGTATCTGGAAAAGCATGGCGCGCCACAGCAAGTCGCCGACCTGAGCGAACACACCTTGCTTGGCTTCACCCAGAACGAAGGTCTCAACCAATGGCCGCTGCGCTATGTGCACGGCGACCGCTGGCCAATCACCCCAGCGATCAGCGCCTCCAGCGGCGAGACCGTGCGCCACCTGGCGCTGGAAGGTCAGGGCATCGCTTGCCTGTCGCATTTCATGACCATCGATGACATTCGTGCCGGGCGTCTGAAGGTCCTGCTCGGCGAATTCAACAGCGGTTATCGCCAGCCGATCAACGCCGTGTACTACCGTAACTCGCAACTGGCGCTGCGCATTCAGTGCTTCCTCGACTTTATCCAGAGCAAACTCGCGGCTTACGCCAGCGCCAATTTCAAAGGCTGATTCGTGACCTCTGCGCAACAGTGAATTGGGTGAGGGCGGGTTTTTCCCTGCGGTTCACGGGCCGATACTCGTCCCATCACTTACTCACGCAGGGAGTTTCTCCATGAACGTATTCGTCACCGGCGCTGCCGGTTTTATTGGCGGCTCGATCGCTACCGGTCTGGTTCAGGCCGGTCATAAAGTCACCGGTTTGGTGCGCAGCGCCGAACAGGCTGAAGAGCTGAAAGCCATCGGGATCACCCCGGTCATCGGCACTCTCGACGACAAGGCACTGCTCGCCGAACAGGCCCGCGCCGCTGATGCGGTGATCAACGCCGCCAGCAGTGACCATCGCGGTGCAGTCGAAGCCTTGCTCGACGCGTTGCGCGGCTCCAACAAAGTATTCCTGCACACCAGCGGTTCGAGCATTGTTGGCGATGCATCCGGCGGCAAGTCCAGCGACGTCATCTATTTCGAAGACAACCTGCCGGAACCGACCGTCGACAAAGCCGCGCGCGTGGCCATCGACAACCTGATCCTCGCCGCGGCGAAGGACGGCGTAAATTCTGCAGTGATCTGCAACACGCTGATCTATGGCCACAGCCTGGGCGTCAACCGCGACAGCGTGCAATTGCCGCGTCTGCTCAAACAGGCGCGTAAAAGCGGCGTCGTGCGCCACGTCGGTACGGGCCAGAACATCTGGTCCAACGTGCACATCGAAGACGTCGTTGCCCTGTACCTGCTGGCGCTGACCAAAAACGTCCCGGGCACGTTCTACTTTGTTGAAAGCGGTGAAGCGTCGTTCATCGACATGACCACCGCCATGGCCGACGCCCTCAATCTGGGCAAACCGCAAGACTGGCCACTGCAAGACGCCGAAGCCGAATGGGGCTACGAAATGGCCAACTACGGCCTCGGTTCCAACAGCCGAGTGCGCGGCAAACACGCCCGCGAATTACTGGGCTGGGCACCGAAGCGCACGTCGGTGGTTGAATGGATTCGTAACGAAATGGTGTGAGTCGTCCACTAGCTCCCAAAGGTTTTGCGCATTCTGTCTGGAGGAATGCGATCAAAACTGTAGGAGTGAGCCTGCTCGCGATAGCGATCATTCAGCCAATGAAAATATTGACTGTTACGGCGCAATCGCGAGCAGGCTCACTCCTACAGGGGGCTGTGTTGGCTGTAAAAGCATGTAAATCCCGCCCCGTGATTTTCATTAATCACGACAAGACATATCCATTAGCGACACACCTTGCCTCTCCACGAAAATTACTTTCATGCGGTTTGAAATCTCGATCTCGAAATGATTTATGAGTTTCACAACCCATTCGAACGTGACCCTTTCGAGGAGTACCGCATGACGCCTTCCTTCGGCTATTGGCTGCTGGTCTATGCCGCCGTCGCCATCATCGCGCTGATCGTGTTGATCGCCCGTTACCGGCTCAATCCGTTCATCGTCATCACCCTGATTTCCATCGGCCTGGCGCTGGTAGCGGGGATGCCGCCGTCGGGCGTGGTGGGGGCGTATGAGGCCGGGGTGGGCAAGACGCTGGGGCATATTGCGCTGGTGGTCGCGCTGGGCACGATGCTCGGCAAGATGATGGCCGAGTCCGGCGGCGCCGAGCAGATGGCGCGCACGCTGATCGATAAATTCGGCGAGAAGAACGCGCACTGGGCGATGGTCTGCATCGCCTTTCTGGTCGGTTTGCCGTTGTTCTTCGAAGTCGGTTTTGTGTTGCTGGTGCCGATTGCATTCACTGTGGCGCGGCGCGTTGGCGTGTCGATTCTGATGGTCGGTTTGCCGATGGTTGCCGGCCTCTCAGTGGTGCATGCGCTGGTGCCGCCACACCCGGCGGCGATGCTCGCGGTGCAGGCGTATCAGGCGTCGGTCGGGCAGACCTTGCTGTATGCGATCGCCATCGGCATTCCCACCGCGATCATTGCCGGGCCGCTGTACGCCAAATTCATCGTGCCGCGCATTCAGCTGCCGGCGGATAACCCGCTGGAAAAACAATTCCTCGACCGCGAACCGCGCGACAAACTACCGGGTTTCGGCATCACCATGGCGACCATTCTGTTGCCCGTGGTGTTGATGCTGATCGGTGGCTGGGCCAACCTGATTTCCACCCCGGGCAGCGGCTTCAACCAGTTCCTGTTGTTCATCGGCAACTCGGTGATTGCGCTGCTGCTGGCGACCTTGTTGAGTTTCTGGACGCTGGGTATCGCCCAGGGTTTCAACCGCGAATCGATCCTCAAATTCACCAACGAATGCCTGGCGCCGACTGCCAGCATCACGTTGCTGGTCGGTGCCGGTGGTGGCTTGAACCGCATTCTGGTGGATGCCGGTGTGACCGATCAGATCGTCGGCCTCGCCCACGAATTTCACCTATCGCCGCTGATCATGGGGTGGTTGTTTGCTGCGTTGATGCGCGTCGCCACCGGTTCCGCGACCGTGGCGATGACCACCGCGTCCGGCGTGGTTGCGCCGGTGGCCATTGGTCTGGGTTATCCACACCCTGAACTGTTGGTGCTGGCGACCGGCGCGGGCTCGGTTATCTTTTCCCACGTCAACGACGGCGGCTTCTGGTTGATCAAGGAATACTTCAACATGACGGTTGCGCAGACGTTCAAGACCTGGACCGTGCTCGAGACGCTGATCTCGGTAGTCGCGTTCGGCCTGACCGTCGGCCTTTCTTACTTGCTGTAACCGGAGCCCGCCGCCCATGGACATCCTCTACCAGATCCGCGCCCGTCAGGATTCCTTCAGCGCCGGCGAAGGTCGCATCGCCCGGTTGATGCTCGATGACGTTGGTTTCGCCGCCAGCGCCAGCCTCGAAGACCTCGCACAACGCGCCGAAGTCAGCACCGCCACGCTGTCGCGTTTCGCCCGCACTGTCGGCTGCCGCGACCTGCGTGATCTGCGTCTGCAACTGGCTCAGGCCAGCGGCGTTGGCAGCCGTTTTCTCGATCCGGCGGGCACGCCTGAGCAGTCGGCGTTTTACGGGCAGATCGTCGGCGACATCGAAACCACGCTGCGGCAGCATCTGGCTGGATTCGACGAGTCGCGCTTTGCCGATGCGGTGAAAATGCTCGGTCAGGCGCGGATGATTCACGCCTTCGGCATGGGCGGTTGCTCGACCCTGTGCAGCGACGAATTGCAGGTACGCCTGGTGCGCCTCGGCTACCCGATTGCCGTGTGCCATGACGCGGTGATGATGCGCGTCACCGCCGCCAGCCTGAATTCCGAGCAGGTGGTCATTGTCTGTTCGCTGACCGGCATCACCCCGGAATTGCTCGAGACTGTCGAGCTGGCGCGCAACTACGGCGCGCGTATTCTCGCCATCACCCGCGCCGATTCGCCGCTGGCGCAACTGGCCGACATCGTCCTGCCGCTGCAAGGTGCAGAAACCTCGTTCATCTACAAACCGACGGCGGCGCGCTACGGCATGCTGCTCGCCATCGATGTGCTCGCTACTGAGCTGGCGCTGGCCAATCCTGAAGACAATCAAGAACGTCTGCGGCGGATCAAACTGGCCCTCGACGAATACCGTGGCGGCGACGATCACCTGCCGCTGGGAGACTGACATGCTGTACGACACGCTGATTCTCAACGCCCTGATCATCGATGGCAGCAACGTGCCCGGCTACAAGGCCGACGTGGCGATTCGCGATGGCCGCATCGAGCGTATCGGTGACTTGCACGATGCCACCGCCAGCGAGGAAATCGACGCCGCTGGCCGCGTGCTGGCGCCGGGTTTCATCGATGTGCACACCCACGACGACACTGTGGTCATTCGTCAGCCAGAGATGCTGCCCAAGCTCAGCCAGGGCGTGACCACCGTGATTGTGGGCAACTGCGGGATCAGCGCCTCGCCAGTCAGTCTGAAAGGCAATCCACCGGATCCGATGAACCTGCTCGGCACAGCGGCGGCGTTCGTTTATCCACGGTTCAGTGATTACCGCGCTGCGGTTGAAGCGGCCAATACCGCGTTGAACGTTGCCGCGTTGGTTGGCCATACGGCGCTGCGCAGCAATCATCTGGATGACCTGTTCCGCACAGCGACGCCAGAAGAAATCGCCGCGATGCGTGAGCAGTTACGCGAAAGCCTTGAGGCCGGTGCGTTGGGTTTATCCACAGGTCTGGCGTACGCCAGCGCCTACAATGCTTCCACCGATGAAGTCATGCAATTGACTGAAGAACTCACGGCATTTGGCGCGGTGTACACCACGCATTTACGCAGCGAATTTGCCCCGGTTCTGGAAGCGATGGATGAGGCTTTTCAAATCGGTCGACATGCGAAATCGCCAGTGATCATTTCCCACCTCAAATGTGCCGGCGTCGGTAACTGGGGGCGCAGTCCGCAGTTGCTCGCGTCGTTGGAAGAGGCAGCGAAAACTCACCCGGTCGGCTGCGATTGCTACCCGTATGCGGCGAGTTCTTCGACGCTGGATTTGAAGCAAGTCACCGATGCGCATCGCATCACCATCACTTGGTCGACGCCGCACCCCGAGGTCAGCGGTCGCGACCTGATCGACATTGCCGCCGAGTGGAGCATGCCGCTGCTTGATGCCGCGAAACGCCTGCAACCGGCCGGCGCGGTGTACTACGGCATGGACGAGGCGGATGTACGAAGAATCCTCGCGCATCCGTTATCGATGGTCGGCTCTGACGGACTGCCGGAAGATCCGTTCCCGCATCCGCGTCTGTGGGGCGCTTTCCCACGGGTTCTCGGACATTTCAGTCGTGACGTCGGGCTGTTTCCGCTGCACACCGCCGTGCACAAAATGACCGGGTTGTCGGCGGCGCGGTTTGGTTTGAAGAAAAGAGGTGAGATTCGTCAGGGATATTGGGCGGATCTGGTGTTGTTCGACCCGGTGACTGTGCGTGATGTGGCCGACTTTCACGACCCGCAGCGTGCGGCGTTGGGCATCGACGGTGTTTGGATCAACGGTGTTCTGAGCTATCGCGACGGGCAGGCGAATGGTCGCAGGAAAGGGCGGTTTCTCGCACGCGATGGGAATTTACGCGACGGGTTTAAGTGATTCTGCTGACGTCAAAAGATCGCAGCCTTCGGCAGCTCCTACATGGGAATGC
>NZ_JBSVXS010000042.1:0-44636 GCF_054070155.1 Pseudomonas sp. SDT291_1_S447 | reverse complement strand
CTGTAGGAGCTGCCGAAGGCTGCGATCTTTTAAGGTTATTAGACGATTGTCGACAATACCTATTTATCCTTTGACTGATGCGGGCGAATTGGCTAGTTTTTGCCGCATTGGATTTAAAGGTGTCGACAATCATGCTGGATCAACTCGATCCCCCGGTCATCAACGGCGACGATTCCGAGACGCTTTCGGAAAACGTCTTCCGGCGCATTCAGGCGGCCATCGTCAAAGGCGAGATCGCCCCGGGCAGCAAGATCTCCGAGCCGGAGCTGGCGCGCACCTACGGCATCAGCCGCGGGCCATTGCGTGAGGCCATCCATCGGCTCGAAGGCCAGCGTCTGCTGGTGCGTGTACCGCACGTCGGTGCGCGGGTGGTCTCGCTCAGCCATGCCGAATTGCTCGAACTCTACGAAATCCGCGAATCCCTCGAAGGCATGGCCTGCCGTCTGGCGGCCGAACGCATGAGCGTCGAAGAAATCGACGAACTGCGCCGGGTGCTGGAAACCCACGAGCGCGATGCCGCGTTTCAGGCCGGCGTTGGCTACTACCAGCAGGAAGGCGATTTCGACTTTCACTACCGGATCATCCAGGGCAGCGGCAACCGTACGCTGACACAGATGCTCTGCGGCGAGCTGTATCAACTGGTGCGCATGTACCGCATCCAGTTTTCCACCACGCCGAACCGCCCGCGCCAGGCCTTTGCCGAACACCACCGTATTCTCGATGCCATCGCCGACCGTGACGGCGAACTCGCGGAATTGTTGATGCGCCGTCACATCGGCGCCTCGAAACGCAACATCGCCCGTCACTACCAGGACGGCGCCCACAATAAGACAGCCACTGAACGAGGTGAGTCATGAGTTCCAAGCACAGCACTCCAGGCCAGCGTTTCCGCGATGCGGTCGCCAGCGAGCATCCATTGCAGGTGGTCGGCGCGATCAACGCCAACCACGCGCTGCTGGCCAAGCGCGCCGGTTTCAAGGCGATCTACCTGTCCGGTGGCGGGGTGGCCGCAGGCTCGCTCGGCGTGCCGGATCTGGGCATCACCGGTCTGGATGACGTGTTGACCGACGTACGCCGCATCACTGACGTTTGCGATCTGCCGTTGCTGGTCGATGTCGACACCGGTTTCGGCTCGTCGGCGTTCAACGTCGCGCGCACGGTCAAGTCGATGATCAAGTTCGGCGCGGCGGCGATTCACATCGAGGATCAGGTTGGCGCCAAGCGCTGCGGCCACCGTCCGAATAAAGAGATCGTCAGCCAGCAGGAAATGGTCGACCGCATCAAAGCCGCCGTCGATGCCCGTACCGACGACAGCTTCGTGATCATGGCGCGTACCGATGCGCTGGCGGTGGAAGGTCTGGAATCGGCACTCGATCGCGCAGCGGCGTGCATCGAGGCTGGCGCCGACATGATCTTCCCGGAAGCCATCACTGAGCTGGAAATGTACAAGCTGTTCGCCAACCGCGTGAAGGCGCCGATCCTGGCCAACATCACCGAGTTCGGCGCGACGCCGCTGTACACCACCGAGCAACTGGCCGGCGCCGACGTGTCGCTGGTGCTCTATCCACTGTCGGCGTTCCGCGCGATGAACAAGGCTGCGGAAAACGTTTACACGGCGATCCGTCGCGACGGCACGCAGCAGAATGTCATCGACACCATGCAGACTCGCATGGAGCTTTACGATCGCATCGATTACCACACCTTCGAGCAGAAGCTCGATGCGTTGTTTGCCGCCAAGAAATAAAGATCAAAAGATCGCAGCCTGCGGCAGCTCCTACATGAACCGCATTCCCCTGTAGGAGCTGTCGAGTGCAACGAGGCTGCGATCTTTTCGCCACACTCCCTAACAAATTCAAGATTGGAGATAGAAATGGCCGAAGCAAAAGTACTCAGTGGCGCCGGGCTCCGTGGCCAGGTTGCCGGGCAGACCGCACTGTCCACCGTGGGCCAGGCCGGTGCCGGGCTGACCTATCGCGGCTACGACGTGCGCGAACTGGCAGCCGATGCACAATTTGAAGAAGTCGCGTACCTGCTGCTCTACGGCGAGCTGCCGACCCAGGCGCAACTCGACGAATACCAAGGCAAACTGAGCAAGCTGCGCGACCTGCCGCAAGCGCTCAAGGAAGTACTCGAACGCATCCCCGCCGACGCCCACCCGATGGACGTGATGCGCACCGGTTGCTCGTTCCTTGGCAATATCGAACCGGAGAAAGACTTCTCCGAGCAGCGTGACAAGACTGACCGCTTGTTGGCCGCGTTCCCGGCGATCATGTGCTACTGGTATCGCTTCAGCCACGACGGCAAGCGCATCAACTGCGTCAGCGACGAGCCGACCATCGGCGGCCACTTTCTGCACTTGCTGCACGACAAGAAGCCGAGCGAATTGCACGTCAAAGTGATGAACGTTTCGCTGATCCTCTACGCCGAGCACGAATTCAACGCCTCGACCTTCACCGCACGGGTTTGCGCCTCGACCCTGTCCGATCTGTATTCCTGCGTAACAGCCGCTATTGGTTCGCTGCGCGGCCCGTTGCACGGCGGCGCCAACGAAGCGGCGATGGAAATGATTGAGCGCTTCTCCTCGCCGGAAGAGGCGATCAAAGGCACCCTCGGCATGCTCGAGCGCAAGGACAAGATCATGGGTTTCGGCCACGCGATCTATAAGGACAGCGATCCGCGCAATGAGGTGATCAAGGGCTGGTCGAAAAAACTCGCGGATGAAGTCGGTGACAAGGTGTTGTTTCCGGTTTCCGAAGCCATCGACAAGACCATGTGGGAGCAGAAAAAACTGTTCCCTAACGCCGATTTCTACCATGCCTCGGCGTACCACTTCATGGGCATCCCGACCAAACTGTTCACGCCGATCTTCGTCTGCTCGCGCCTGACTGGCTGGGCTGCGCATGTGTTCGAGCAGCGCGCCAACAACCGCATCATCCGTCCAAGCGCCGAATATATCGGCGTTGAACAGCGCAAGTTCGTGCCAATCGAACGTCGCTGAATGGTGGGCTGACCCGATCCCGAAAGCCACCGCAAAACCCTGTAGGAGTGAGCCTGCTCGCGATGACGGACTGACATTCAACATTGATGTCGACTGATCTACCGCTATCGCGAGCAGGCTCACTCCTACAAGGGGCGTTGTGAATTTTTAGGTCGGTGTCTGGCCCCACCCTTTGAAACTACCGTGACCCGAGTCCTGACCCGATGAACACAGAATTCCGCAAAACCCTGCCCGGCAGCCCTCTGGATTATTTCGACGCCCGCGCGGCTGTCGAGGCGATTCAGCCCGGCAGTTACGACACTCTGCCGTACACCTCCCGCGTGCTGGCGGAAAACCTCGTGCGTCGCTGCGACCCGGCCACGCTCACCGATTCCCTCAAGCAACTGATCGAACGCAAACGCGACCTCGACTTCCCGTGGTTCCCGGCGCGTGTGGTCTGCCACGATATTCTCGGCCAGACCGCGCTGGTCGACCTCGCCGGCCTGCGCGATGCGATCGCCTTGCAGGGCGGTGACCCGGCGCAGGTCAACCCGGTGGTACCGACGCAGTTGATTGTCGACCACTCGCTGGCGGTGGAAGCGGGCGGTTTCGACAAGCAGGCGTTCGAGAAAAACCGCGCCATCGAAGACCGTCGCAACGAAGACCGTTTCCACTTCATCAACTGGACCAAAAAGGCCTTCAAGAACGTCGATGTGATCCCGCCGGGCAACGGCATCATGCACCAGATCAACCTGGAGAAAATGTCCCCGGTGATCCAGGTGCGTGAGGGCGTCGCGTTCCCCGACACCTGCGTCGGCACCGACAGCCACACCCCGCACGTCGATGCCTTGGGCGTGATCGCCATCGGCGTTGGCGGCCTCGAAGCCGAGAGCGTGATGCTCGGTCGCGCGTCGTGGATGCGTCTGCCGGAAAGCGTCGGCGTCGAACTGACCGGCAAGTTGCAACCGGGCATCACCGCCACCGACATGGTGCTGGCGCTGACCGAATACCTGCGCAAACAGAAAGTCGTCGGCGCCTGGCTGGAGTTCTTCGGCGAAGGCGCGGCGGCGCTGACCCTCGGCGACCGCGCGACCATCTCCAACATGGCCCCGGAATACGGCGCCACGGCGGCAATGTTCTACATCGACCAGCAGACCATCGATTACCTGAAACTCACCGGTCGCGAAGACCAGCAAGTGCAGTTGGTCGAGCAATACGCCAAGCTCACCGGCCTGTGGGCCGACAATCTGAAAGGCGCGCAATACGAGCGCGGTCTGACTTTCGATCTGTCCTCGGTGGTGCGCAACATGGCCGGCCCGAGCAACCCGCACGCCCGCGTCGCGGTGTCGGATCTGGCCGCTAAAGGCATTTCCGGCCAGTGGGATGACGTGCCGGGGCAAATGCCCGACGGCGCGGTGATCATCGCTGCCATCACCAGCTGCACCAACACCAGCAACCCGCGCAACGTCATTGCTGCCGGCCTGCTCGCACGCAATGCCAACAAGCTCGGCCTGACCCGCAAGCCGTGGGTGAAATCTTCGCTGGCGCCAGGTTCGAAAACCGTGGCGCTGTACCTCGACGAAGCAGGGTTGACCACGGAGCTGGAGCAGCTCGGTTTCGGTGTCGTCGCCTTCGCCTGCACCACGTGCAATGGCATGTCCGGCGCGCTCGATCCGCTGATCCAGCAAGAAATCATCGACCGCGATCTGTATGCCACCGCTGTGCTCTCGGGCAACCGCAACTTCGACGGCCGCATCCACCCGTACGCCAAGCAAGCGTTCCTCGCTTCGCCGCCACTGGTGGTCGCGTACGCCATCGCCGGTACCATCCGTTTCGATATCGAGAAGGACGTGTTGGGCGTGGTCGACGGCAAGGAAATTCGCCTGAAAGACATCTGGCCGAGCGACGAAGAGATCGACGCCGTGGTGAAGTCTTCGGTCAAGCCTGAGCAGTTCCGTCAGGTCTACATTCCGATGTTCGCCGTCCACGAAGACACCGGCCCGAAAGTCACGCCGCTGTACGACTGGCGTGAGATGAGCACTTACATCCGCCGTCCGCCGTACTGGGAAGGCGCGCTGGCCGGCGCCCGTCCGCTGAAGGGCATGCGCCCGCTGGCGGTGCTGCCGGACAACATCACCACCGATCACCTGTCGCCGTCCAACGCGATCATGCTCGACAGCGCCGCCGGCGAATACCTGGCGAAAATGGGCCTGCCGGAAGAGGACTTCAACTCTTACGCCACCCACCGTGGCGACCACTTGACCGCGCAGCGTGCAACATTTGCCAACCCGAAACTGTTCAATGAGATGGTCGTGGAAAACGGCAAGGTCAAACAGGGTTCGCTGGCGCGTGTCGAGCCGGAAGGCAAGGTCATGCGCATGTGGGAAGCCATCGAAACCTACATGGAACGCAAGCAGCCGCTGATCATCATTGCCGGCGCCGATTACGGTCAGGGTTCGTCCCGCGACTGGGCGGCGAAAGGCGTGCGTCTGGCCGGTGTCGAGGCGATTGCCGCAGAAGGTTTCGAACGCATTCACCGCACCAACCTGGTGGGCATGGGCGTGTTGCCGCTGGAGTTCAAGCCCGGCACGGACCGTCACACGTTGGCCATAGACGGCAGCGAAACCTACGACGTGATCGGCGAACGCAAGCCGCGTGCGGATCTGACGCTGGTGATTCACCGCAAGAACGGCGAGCGCGTTGAAGTGCCGGTGACTTGCCGTCTCGATACCGCTGAAGAAGTGTCGATCTACGAGGCTGGCGGCGTGTTGCAACGCTTTGCTCAGGACTTCCTTGAAGAGTCGGCGGTTGCCGTTTAAATCAACTGATGTGGGCAGGGGATTTCAAGTCCCGTGCCCTCGGTAAGGAGCATCATGGCTCACGCACCACAAATAAAAATTCCCGCCACCTACATGCGCGGCGGCACCAGCAAAGGCGTGTTCTTCAGCCTCAAGGATCTGCCCGAAGCGGCGCAGATTCCAGGCCCGGTTCGCGACGCTTTATTGCTGCGCGTGATTGGCAGTCCCGACCCGTACGACAAGCAGATCGACGGCATGGGCGGCGCGACTTCAAGCACCAGCAAAACCGTGATCCTGTCGAAAAGCATCAAGGCTGATCACGACGTCGATTACCTGTTCGGTCAGGTCTCGATAGACAAGCCCTTTGTGGACTGGAGCGGCAACTGTGGCAACCTTTCGGCAGCGGTCGGTTCGTTCGCCATCAGCAATGGCCTGGTCGAGGCCAGCCGTATCCCGCACAACGGTGTCGCGGTGGTGCGCGTGTGGCAGGCCAACATCGGCAAAACGATTATTGCCCACGTGCCAATCACCAACGGCGAAGTGCAGGAAACCGGTGATTTCGAACTCGACGGCGTGACCTTTCCGGCCGCTGAAGTGCAGGTTGAGTTCATGGATCCGGCGGCGGAAGAAGAGGGTGGCGGTGGTTCGATGTTTCCTACCGGCAACCTGATTGATGAGCTCGAAGTGCCGGGTGTTGGCACCTTCAAGGCGACCATGATCAACGCCGGTATCCCGACGATTTTCGTCAACGCCGAAGACATTGGTTACACCGGCACCGAGTTGCAGAGCGCGATCAACAGCGACCCGAAAGCGTTGCAGATGTTCGAGACGATTCGGGCTTATGGCGCGTTGCGCATGGGGCTGATATCGAATCTGGATGAAGCGGCCAAGCGGCAGCACACGCCGAAAGTTGCATTCGTTGCCAAGCCTGCGGATTACGTGGCCTCCAGTGGCAAAGCGGTTGACGCTGGTGACGTCGATTTGCTGGTGCGGGCGTTGTCGATGGGCAAGTTGCACCACGCGATGATGGGCACGGCGGCGGTGGCGATTGGTACCGCGGCAGCGATTTCCGGCACGTTGGTAAACCTTGCGGCCGGTGGTGTTGAGCGTAATGCCGTGCGTTTCGGGCATCCGTCCGGAACGTTGCGCGTTGGCGCTGAAGCCAGTCTGGAGAACGGTGAGTGGGTGGTGAAGAAAGCCATCATGAGCCGTAGCGCGCGTGTCCTGATGGAGGGTTACGTGCGCATTCCCGGAGATTCGTTCTGACCCAAGAGCTTTTACCCTCACCCCAGCCCTCTCCCGGAGGGAGAGGGGGCCGACCGAGGTGTCTGGAGATGTACATCGACCTGAAAGATCAAGGCGATTATGGATTCAGCTGGCTGATCGAGGTGTCTGGGGTTGTACATCGACCTGAAAGATCGAGTCGATTATGGATTCAAGGGGCCGACCGAGGTGTCTGGGGTTGTACATCGACCTGAAAGATCGAGTCGATTATGGATTCAGGGGCCGACCGAAGTGTTTGAGATTGTGAGTTGACCAGATCGATTATGGATTCAATGTAGATCGCTCACGTCGGTGCACCTCTACAGCATCCCCCAATCAGTCCCCTCTCCCTCGGGAGAGGGCTAGGGTGAGGGGCCCACCCACTGAAGAAACCCAAAACAAGCAGGCACCCCAGACCTGCAATCAACCCGACCAAACCCGCCAAGCCCTGAGGAAGACCGCACCCACTCATCATTCCCGCACAGGAGAACCGCAATGAGCGCCAACGTCGACCTGAACAACCGCCCCGACTACGATCATGTCCTGCAGGACATCGCCGATTACGTCCTCACCTTCAAAGTCACCTCCGCCGAAGCCCTCGACACCGCCCGCAACTGCCTGATGGACACGCTAGGCTGCGGTCTGCTGGCGTTGCGCTTTCCCGAATGCACCAAGCATCTGGGCCCGTTCGTCGAAGGGACCGTGGTTCCTTACGGTGCGCGGGTCCCCGGCACCAGCTATCGCCTCGACCCGGTCAAAGCCGCGTGGGACATCGGCTGCATCGTCCGCTGGCTCGACTACAACGACACTTGGCTCGCCGCCGAATGGGGCCATCCCTCGGACAACCTCGGCGGAATTCTTGCGGTGGCTGATCACCTCTCGCAAAAACGTCTGGCCAACGGTGAGTCACCGCTGACCATTCGCGATGTGCTCGAAGCGATGATCATGGCCCACGAGATTCAAGGCGTGATTGCCCTGGAAAACTCCTTCAATCGCGTAGGGCTTGATCACGTCATCCTGGTGAAAGTCGCCTCGACCGCCGTTACCGCCAAACTGATGGGCGCCAATCGCGAGCAATTGTTGTCGGCGCTTTCCCATGCGTTCGCCGATGGTCAGGCGCTGCGCACCTATCGTCATGCGCCGAATGCCGGCTCTAGAAAGTCCTGGGCGGCGGGGGATGCGTCGAGTCGGGGCGTGCGTCTGGCCGACATCGCCATGCGCGGCGAGATGGGCATTCCCGGCGTGCTGACTGCCAAACAGTGGGGCTTTTATGACGTCCTGTTCAGCCACATCAACAGCGATCTGGCATTGAAACCCGAGGACAAACGCGCCTTCAGTTTTTCGAGGCCGTTCGGCAGTTACGTGATGGAAAACGTGCTGTTCAAGATCAGCTTCCCCGCCGAATTCCATGCGCAAACCGCCTGTGAAGCGGCGGTAACCTTGCACCCGCAGGTGCGCAATCGTCTGCATGAAATCGACCGGATTGTCATCACCACTCACGAATCGGCGATCCGCATCATTTCCAAAATTGGGCCGCTGGCCAATGCCGCCGACCGCGACCACTGTATCCAGTACATGACCGCCGTGCCGCTGGCGTTCGGCAATCTGGTCGCCGAGCAGTACGAGGACGATTTCCATCGGGCGCATCCGGTCATCGATGTACTGCGCGAGAAAATGCTTATCGTCGAAGATCCGCGTTTCACTCGCGAATATCTGGAGGCCGACAAACGCTCGATCGCCAATGCCGTGCAGGTGTTTTTCAAGGACGGCAGCAGCACCGAAAACGTCGTTGTGGAATACCCGATCGGTCATCGTCGCCGCCGTGTCGAGGGCATTCCGTTGCTGGAGGACAAGTTCAAAGCCAACCTGGCCACGCGTTTTACCGGCCAGCGCAGCAGCGAGATCTGCGCGTTGTGCAAGGATCAGGCGCTGCTTGAAGCCACCCCGGTGAACCGTTTCGTCGACCTATTTGTGATCTGACGAAAAACCTGTAGGAGCTGCCGCAGACTGCGATCTTTTGACTTTGATTATAAAAAACAAGATCAAAAGATCGCAGCCTGCGGCAGCTCCTACACGGACCGCGTACGCCATTTTTCGATGGGCAACTTGGTGATCGCAAAACCGCTCAACAAAATCGCCGAATAGATCATCAGCTCCCGGGACAGGGTTTGCCCCTCGTACCAGGCGCCGATGATCACGGCGAACACCGGGAAAATGATAAACACGAACGACAGAATGATCGGGCTCAAGCGTTTAAGCAGTAAAAAGTAAACGATGAATCCGCCGACCGAGGCCACCAGTCCCAGATACAGCAGGGCGCCCCACGAGCGGGCGCTGACGTCACTGAACACCGGTGTCTCAACGCGCAGTCCGACAATAAATAACATCAGCCCGGCGATACCGATCGGCAGCGTGTTGTAGGTGATCACACTGATCGCGCTGCCGTGTTTTTTCGTCACCACGTAGCACAGCGCGTGCATCACCGCTGCACAGAGAATCGCCAGCACCCCCAGCCATTCCGCCTGATCGAGATGCAGACCCTGACTGCGAATAATCATGAACAGACTGCCAAAGCCGATGGCGATACCGAGCATCTGCGACGGGTAGATTCTCTCGCGCAGAAACAGCGCGGAAAACAGCAGGATAAACACCGGCATGCAACTGAACAGCAGCGCTGTCAGGCCTGACGAGACGTGCATTTCGCCGTAGTTGAGCAGGTAGTAGGGCAGGCTGAAATACGACAGCGTGACGAACACAAAGAACCCGCGACTTTGCCGGGGAAATAACAGTGGTTCCTTGCGCAAGAGTGCGAAGCTGAGGAACAGCGGAAAGGCAATCAGAAAGCGCAACCCGGCGGCCGTCAGCGGCGGCACGCTTTCCACGGCAATCTTGATTCCCAGCCACGTCGTGCCCCAGCTCAGACAGACGATCAGAAATAGCGTGCTGGTGAGCAATCCGGCGAGCCAGGGTTTGCTGATATTCATCGGTGTGCTGATAGCGGTCGACATGTGGCGTGCTCCGAACGGTGGAATTGACCTGATCGCGGAAACGGTCTATTTCTGATTGAACCTGTTTTCAGCACGCTATTCGGGGCGAGAATGACTGTCAAAGTAAGTATTGCCATGGTGTCAATCATCCGCGACGGCCTCGCCAATGGCGTCGGCGTGAAGTACAAACGCTTGGCCGATGCGGTCGCACAGGCCATCGACGAAGGTGTGATCGATGCGGGATGCAAGTTGCCGCCGCACCGATTGCTGGCCGACAGCCTGGGCGTGACCATTGGCACCATCAGCCGGGCCTACGGTGAACTGGAGCGTGTCGGATTGGTGGTTGCTCGCGTAGGAGATGGCACCTACGTTTGTCAGCGCGGGATGGAGCGGCCGCAGGACAAAGGCTTTCGCAATGTCAGCGATGAGCCGTCAGGCTGTTTCGATATGAGTCGCAACCAGCCGATTCCGGCGCAGGAAGCAGCGTTCATGAGCCAGAGCCTGCAGGAGCTGGCCAGCGATC
Source organism: Pseudomonas sp. SDT291_1_S447 (assembly GCF_054070155.1). Classification (NCBI taxonomy): domain Bacteria; kingdom Pseudomonadati; phylum Pseudomonadota; class Gammaproteobacteria; order Pseudomonadales; family Pseudomonadaceae; genus Pseudomonas; species Pseudomonas sp. SDT291_1_S447. The sequence continues at coordinate 34,088 of NZ_JBSVXS010000042.1, read as the reverse complement.
CGCGGGTGCTGCAGCAGTTGACCGGGTACACCGCCGAAGCGGGGCTGGCACGGCACCGATTGGCCGGGGCGGTCTGGCTGCAGCACGAAGCGTTCGTGCCGCACGCCGATCAGGTGTTGTGCGTCAACGGCGGTCAGCATGGTTTGTTGTGCGCGCTGATGGGCTTGCTCAAGGCCGGCGACACGGTGGTGACTGAGCATTTGTCCTACCCCGGATTGATCGGCGTCGCACGCCAGCTCGGGATAAAACTCATTGGCGCGGCGATGGATGACGAAGGACTTGTGCCGTTGGCACTGGAGGAAATCTGCCGTCAGCATCGTGTTTCAGCGCTGTATTGCACCCCGACGATCCAGAATCCTACGGCCGCCGTGATGTTGATCCCACGGCGCGAGGCGATTGCCGATATCTGCCGCCAGCACAATTTGCTGATTATCGAAGACGAAGCCCACGCCGTGCTGGACCGTCAGCGTCCGTTGCCGCTGAGTTACTTTGCGCCTGAGCGCTCGGTGTTGATCGGCAGTTTGAGCAAGGCTGTTTCCGCCGGATTGCGCGTCGGTTATCTGCACGCGCCGCAAGCGTTGATCGGGCGTTTGAGTGCCGCCATTCGCGCAACGTGCTGGATGGCCAATCCGTTATCGATGGAAGTGGCCAGTCTGTGGATTGAAAGCGGCATGGCCGAGCGCTTGCTGGACGAACAGATCAGCGAGATCGCTCGGCGCAAAGCGCTGGTGGCGCCTGTTCTGCAGGGTTTGAATTACAAGACTCACCCTTACAGCCCGCATTTCTGGGTCGAGGTGCCTGAGTTGTGGCGGGCGTCGCAGATTGCGGCGGAGTTGAAGGAGAACAACTATCTGGTGGCCACCGCCGAGGCGTTTGCGGTCGGGCATGCAGCGGTGCCGCAGTTTATTCGGGTGAGTGTGTGTAATGCGGTGGGGGATGATCAGTTGTTGCTGGCAGGCTTTGAAGCTCTGGCCAAGGCATTAACAGATACCGTGTAATCGTTCTTCTCGAGCAGGCAATACAGACCTATTTGAACCGCCGCTCCACACCTTTCTCCACCAGAATCTTCGCCGAAATCTCTTCCACCGAAAAGTGCGTGGAGTTGATGTTCGGGATGTTCTCGCGGCGAAACAGATTCTCCACCTCACGCACTTCGAATTCGCACTGGGCGTAGCTCGAATAGCGGCTGTTGGGCTTGCGTTCGTTGCGGATCGCGGTGAGGCGGTCCGGGTCGATGGTCAGGCCGAACAGCTTGTGCTGATGGGCGCGCAGGGCCGTCGGCAGGGTCAGGCGCTCCATGTCGTCTTCGGTCAGCGGATAGTTGGCCGCGCGGATGCCGAACTGCATGGCCATGTACAGACACGTCGGCGTTTTGCCGCATCGCGACACGCCCACTAGTATCAAATCGGCTTTGTCGTAATAGTGCGTGCGCGCGCCGTCGTCGTTGTCGAGGGCGAAGTTCACCGCCTCGATGCGCTCCATGTAATTGGAGTTGTGCCCGATCGAATGGGACTTGCCGACGGTGTAGGAAGAATGCTCGGTCAGTTCCTGCTCCAGCGGGGCGAGGAAGGTCGAGAAAATGTCGATCATGAAACCATTGGACGTTGCGAGAATCTCACGGATGTCCTGATTGACGATGGTGTCGAAGATAATCGGGCGAAAGCCGTCGGTTTCAGCGGCTTTGTTGATTTGTTGTACCATGGCTCGCGCTTTATCCACGCTGTCGATGTACGGTCGCGTGAATTTGCTGAAGGTAATGTTTTCGAACTGCGCCAGGAGGCTTTGACCCAGGGTTTCGGCAGTGATGCCGGTGCCATCGGAGATGAAGAAAGCAGATCGTTTCATTTGCACCTTGGGCCTTAAGCTAGTCATCAATCTTGGATATGATAGGCGCGATTTGCCGGCCGCCAATGGCCAGCATTCTCACTTATTTTCCAGGTCCAGGCCATACAACCGGCCAAGGCTCCCCCGGGCCGCCGGTTTCTGAGCTTTTCCAACACAGTTAGTGGAGAGATCACCTTGGTAGAGTACGTAGTTTCCCTCGATAAGCTCGGCAAACACGATGTTGAGCATGTGGGGGGCAAGAACGCATCCCTGGGCGAGATGATCAGTAACCTGGCAGGCGCCGGTGTTTCGGTCCCCGGCGGCTTCGCCACGACGGCTCAGGCTTATCGTGATTTCCTCGAACTGAGCGGCCTCAACGACCAGATCCACGCGGCCCTCGATGCGCTCGACGTCGACGACGTCAACGCCCTGGCCAAAACCGGCGCACAGATCCGTCAATGGATCATGGAAGCCGAATTCCCTGAAAAACTGAATGCCGAAATCCGCACCGCGTTCGCCGCGCTGTCGGCCGGCAACCCTGACGTGGCCGTGGCTGTGCGTTCTTCCGCCACCGCCGAAGACTTGCCGGACGCCTCGTTCGCCGGTCAGCAGGAAACCTTCCTGAACATCCGTGGTGTGGAAAACGTTATCCGCGCCGCCAAAGAGGTATTCGCTTCGCTGTTCAACGACCGTGCGATTTCCTACCGCGTGCACCAGGGCTTTGACCACAAACTGGTCGCCCTGTCGGCTGGCGTGCAGCGCATGGTGCGTTCGGAAACCGGCACCGCCGGCGTGATGTTCACCCTCGATACCGAATCGGGTTTCCGTGACGTGGTGTTCATCACCGGCGCCTACGGTCTGGGCGAAACCGTCGTACAAGGCGCGGTCAACCCGGATGAGTTCTACGTGCACAAGGGCACGCTGGAGGCCGGTCGTCCGGCGATCCTGCGTCGCAACCTGGGCAGCAAAGCGATCAAGATGATCTACGGCGACGAGGCCAAGGCCGGTCGTTCGGTCAAGACCATCGATGTCGACAAGGCTGATCGTGCGCGTTTCTGCCTGTCCGACGCTGAAGTCAGCGAGCTGGCCAAGCAAGCGATGATCATCGAGAAACACTACGGCTGCCCGATGGACATCGAGTGGGCCAAGGACGGTGACGACGGTAAGCTGTACATCGTGCAGGCGCGTCCGGAAACCGTGAAAAGCCGCACCCAGGCCAACGTCATGGAACGTTACCTGCTGAAAGAAACCGGCACTGTGCTGGTGGAAGGTCGTGCGATTGGCCAGCGCATCGGCGCCGGCAAAGTGCGCATCATCAAGGACGTCTCCGAGATGGACAAAGTCCAGCCGGGCGACGTACTCGTTTCCGACATGACCGACCCGGACTGGGAACCGGTGATGAAGCGCGCCAGCGCCATCGTTACCAACCGTGGCGGGCGTACCTGCCACGCGGCGATCATCGCTCGCGAGCTGGGCATCCCGGCAGTGGTCGGTTGCGGTAACGCCACCCAACTGCTGAAGGATGGTCAGGGCGTGACCGTGTCCTGCGCTGAAGGCGACACCGGTTACATCTTCGAAGGCGAACTGGGCTTCGACATCAAGAAGAACTCCGTCGACGCCATGCCGGAGCTGCCGTTCAAGATCATGATGAACGTCGGCAACCCGGATCGTGCCTTCGACTTCGCGCAACTGCCGAACGCCGGTGTCGGCCTGGCCCGTCTGGAATTCATCATCAACCGCATGATCGGTGTCCACCCGAAAGCGCTGTTGAACTACGACGGTCTGCCACAGGAAATCAAGGACAGTGTCGACAAGCGTATTGCCGGTTACAACGACCCGGTCGACTTCTACGTCGACAAACTGGTCGAAGGCATCAGCACCCTGGCTGCCGCGTTCACGCCGAAAAAAGTCATCGTGCGCCTGTCGGACTTCAAGTCCAACGAATACGCCAACCTGATTGGCGGCAAGCTCTACGAGCCGGAAGAAGAAAACCCGATGCTGGGCTTCCGTGGCGCTTCGCGTTACATCAGCGAATCGTTCCGTGACTGCTTCGAACTCGAATGCCGCGCGCTGAAACGTGTGCGCAACGAGATGGGCCTGACCAACGTTGAAATCATGGTGCCGTTCGTCCGTACCCTCGGCGAAGCCAGCCAGGTTGTCGATCTGCTCGCCGAAAATGGCTTGAAGCGCGGCGAAAACGGTCTGCGCGTGATCATGATGTGCGAGCTGCCATCCAACGCGATCCTTGCTGAAGAATTCCTCGAATTCTTCGACGGCTTCTCGATCGGCTCCAACGACCTGACGCAGCTGACCCTGGGTCTGGACCGCGATTCCGGTATCATCGCGCACCTGTTCGACGAGCGTAATCCGGCGGTCAAGAAGCTTCTGGCCAACGCGATTGCCGCGTGCAACAAGGCCGGCAAGTACATCGGCATCTGCGGTCAGGGTCCATCCGACCACCCGGATCTGGCCAAGTGGCTGATGGAGCAGGGCATCGAAAGCGTGTCGCTGAACCCGGATACCGTGCTGGAAACCTGGTTCTTCCTCGCCGAAGGCCAAGCCCCGGCTTAATGAGTATGTGAACGGCCCGCTTCCCCTGTGGGAGCGAGCCTGCTCGCGATGACGGAGCAATATCCGCCATGGATATTGGCTGACACACCGCTTTCGCGAGCAGGCTCACTCCCACAAGGGCAGGGCTTTGAGATTCAAGTAGGGCGGGCTCTTGTAGATGCCGCCCTTTTTTGTGCAAGAGCATTATGCAAAGCAGCAGTGACCTATTTCCTGTCGCCCTGATCAGCGCCGAACGGCGTGGTGATCTGAGCGAAGACGTGTATCGCCTGAAACCCGGCAACAGCCCCGACTGGTCCGTGGAAATCGCTGTGACCCGGTTGGGCATGGCCGATGACTCGGCGCCTCGCGGTGTGCCGGTCATTTTGCTGCACGGCAGTTTTTCCAATCGGCGCTTCTGGTTCTCACCCAAAGGCCTGGGCTTGGGCGCGTATCTGACGCGACTGGGTTTCGACGTGTGGATTCCGGAGATGCGCGGCCACGGCCTGTCACAGCGCAATGAGGAATACCGACGCAACCGTGTCGCCGACTATGCGCGATACGATCTGCCGGCGATTGCCGCGTTCGTGCGTGAGCAGAGCGGGCAGATTCCGCACTGGATCGGCCATTCGTTGGGCGGCATCACCTTGGCGGCGGCGCTCGGTGGCGAATACCTTGGCGAACCGGCAGTGGCTTCGGCGGCGTTTTTCGGCACCCAGGTCAGCCGTACTTACTGGCCGCTGAAAATTCCGCCGGTGGAGTGGAGCGGGCGCTTCATTCTCAAGCGCTTCGCACAGCTGTCGGGTTCGCGCCTCAAGCGTGGCCCGGAAGATGAGCCGATCGGTCTGGCGCTGGAAAGCATGCGCTGGTACGGCTTGTTCGGCCGTTTTGGCGACAAGGACAAGGATTGGTGGGCGGGTCTGGCCGATGTTCAGGTGCCGGTGCTGGCAGTGAGCGCAGCGGGCGATCATCAGGATCCGGCCTGGGCCTGTCGCAAACTGTTCGAGCAGATCGGCTCGGCGCACAAGCAATTCATCAATCTGGGCCGCGAGCAGGGCTTCAACGATAATTTCGGTCATGTCGAGATGTTGGTGAGCAAAGCGGCGCAGACTGAGGTATGGCCATTGGTGGCGCGCTGGTTGAACGATCAGCAGACGCCGTTGCTGGGCGAGAAGCCGGATCTGGCCGCTGCGGTCTGAGAGGGCGGCCCTGAAAAGGGCATTTCGTTCAGGTTGGCTTGCGGCTAAGATATGACGAATTGTGCGGTTCTGGTCATATTCGGTGGCAGTTTAGCGATTACGTTTCAGCGTTTGTTCAGGTTCATTCAGCCAACATTCAATGAGCTAAGGTAAACAGCGACCACCGGAGATCGTCTCAAAAGAATGCGTCATCCTTGATCGTCTTCCTTGTTACAGGAGTTTTTCGATGAACCATTACCTTACGCCTGACCTGTGCGACGCCTATCCGGAGCTGGTGCAGGTGCTGGAACCGATGTTCAGCAATTTCGGCGGCCGTGATTCGTTCGGTGGCGAAATCGTGACCATCAAATGCTTCGAAGACAACTCGCTGGTCAAGGAACAGGCTGAACTCAAGGGCAACGGCAAGGTGCTGGTGGTCGATGGCGGCGGTTCTCTGCGTCGCGCGCTGCTGGGCGACATGATTGCCGAGAAAGCCGCCAAGAACGGTTGGGAAGGGCTGGTGATCTACGGCTGCATCCGTGACGTCGATGTAATCGCCCAGACCGATCTGGGCGTGCAGGCGCTGGCCAGCCATCCGATGAAAACCGAAAAACGTGGTATCGGCGACCTCAACGTCCCGGTGACGTTCGCCGGTGTGACGTTCCACCCGGGCCAGTACATTTATGCGGACAACAACGGCGTGATCGTTTCGCCGAGTCCGCTGAAGATGCCTGAATAAGTTTTCGACAAAGGGATGCGGATGTTCGAGGAAGAAAACGCGCAATGGGGGCTGGTGCATGCCCTGGTGCTGGACGGAAAAGGTGGTGCGCGTTCGATAGCCCGGACTGAACTCGACGATTTGCAGTTGCAGGCCCATGAAAGCCTGTGGCTGCATTGGGATCGCAGCCATCCGCAGACCCAGACCTGGCTGCGCAAATCCAGCGGTCTCAACGAATTCACCTGCGACTTGTTGCTGGAAGAGAACACGCGGCCGCGCCTGTTGCCGCTGCCGGATGCCGAGCTGTTGCTGTTTTTACGCGGGGTCAATCTCAATCCAGGCGCCGAGCCGGAAGACATGGTCTCGGTGCGGATTTTCGCTTCGGCCCAACGGGTGATTTCCCTGCGTTTGCGCCCATTGCGCGCCACCGATGAACTGTTGGTGCAATTGGCGGACGGCAAGGGCCCGAAAACCTCTTCTGAGCTCATCCTTTATCTGGCGCAATTCCTCACCAACAAGGTGCAGGATCTGGTCACTTGCCTCTCGGAAATCGCCGATGAGGAAGAAGAAAAGATGGATGCCGACGAACGGTATACCCCTGAGCATGGCGCCATTTTGCACATCCGTCGCAGAGCTGCCGGGCTGAAGCGTTTTCTTGCGCCGCAGCGGGATATTTTCGGACAACTCACGCGGATAAAACTGCCTTGGTTTGTCGATGACGATGCCGATTACTGGAACGAATTGAACAACAGCCTGACCCGCTATCTCGAAGAGCTCGAATTGACCCGGGAGCGCGTGGCGCTTGTGCTGGAGGCCGAAGACCGGCGGTTGAGCGAGCGCATGAATCGCACGATGTACCGCTTCGGCATCATCACCTGCATCTTTTTGCCGATGAGTTTTATCACCGGTCTGCTGGGCATCAACGTCGGTGGAATTCCATTTGCCAGCAGCCCTTATGGTTTCCTGATCGCCTGCTTGACGGTGCTCGCCCTGGCCTTCGGTCAGTGGTGGTTATTCCGTCGTTTGCGCTGGGTCTGAAGATGGCGCATGTGACCCGACCAAATCTGCCCGCGTCTTTCACAGACATCACGAGAGGTGCGTATGCACGATCCGTTTGAACAGTCTTTGCGCGACATGCTCAACGCTTCGCCGTCCAGCCGCGACGACGATGCCTGTCTGGACCGCGTACTCAAAACCGCCAACCGCCAGGTCGGCGCCGGTGATCTGTTCAGCCTGCTGGGCCGCTGGCTGCCCGCGCTGATGATCGCCCTGAATAACGGATCGGCCCATGTCTCGCCGGTTTCCCGTCTTCGTAAACCTACCGCTCGCACTGCTGATAAGGCTGATTGAATATGGAACTCGACCTCTGGACTCAGAGCCTCGTCACTGCAATGACTGCGTTGTGGACCAAAGTAGCCAACTTCATCCCGAACCTGTTCGGCGCACTGGTCGTGCTGCTGTTGGGTTTCGTTGTGGCCAAGCTGCTCGATACCTTGCTCTCCAAGCTGCTCGCCAAACTGGGTCTCGATCGCTTGATGGGTGGCACCGGCCTGACTAAATTAATGTCGCGTGCTGGACTGCAAGTTCCGATCTCGACCTTGATCGGCAAAATCGTCTACTGGTTCGTTCTGCTGATTTTTCTGGTTTCGGCAGCAGAATCCCTTGGCCTTGAGCGAGTTTCAGCTACGCTGGATATGTTGGCGCTCTATTTGCCGAAAGTATTCGGCGCGGCGCTGGTGTTGCTGGTAGGTGTTTTGCTCGCGCAATTGGCCAACGGGCTGGTGCGCGGGGCGGCAGAAGGCGTTGGCCTGGACTACGCTTCGGGGCTTGGGCGAATTGCTCAGGGGCTGGTTATCATCATCAGCATCTCGGTCGCGATCAGTCAGCTTGAAGTCAAGACTGACCTGCTGAACCATGTGATCGTCATCGTTTTGATTACCGTTGGTCTGGCCGTTGCGCTGGCCATGGGTTTGGGAAGCCGGGAAATTGCCGGTCAGATTCTTGCGGGAATCTATGTGCGTGAGTTGTATCAGGTTGGGCAACAAGTGCGTGTTGGCGAGGTCGAAGGGCAGATCGAGGAGATCGGCACGGTGAAAACCACATTGCTGACCGATGAGGGTGAGCTAGTCTCTCTTTCCAATCGGATCCTGCTGGAACAGCATGTGAGTAGCCGCTAATCCGGCAAACCCTGCTAATGTATGCCGCCGCGAAATGCCAGCTGATGCTGGTTGCGGTGGACATTGACCTGACTGTCGGCACGACTTGTTTTGAATAAAGCCCAAACGCTATCCACGCGCTACGACCCCCGCGAGCTCTCTGATGAGGAGTTGGTCGCGCGCTCGCACACCGAGCTTTTTCACGTAACGCGCGCTTATGAAGAACTGATGCGGCGTTACCAGCGAACATTATTTAACGTTTGTGCGAGATATCTTGGGAACGATCGCGACGCAGACGATGTCTGTCAGGAAGTCATGTTGAAGGTGCTGTATGGCCTGAAGAACTTCGAGGGGAAATCGAAGTTCAAAACGTGGCTCTACAGCATCACGTACAACGAATGTATTACGCAGTATCGGAAGGAACGGCGAAAGCGTCGCTTGATGGACGCATTGAGTCTTGACCCCCTCGAGGAAGCGTCCGAAGAAAAGGCGCCGAAACCCGAGGAGAAGGGCGGACTTGATCGCTGGCTGGTGTATGTGAACCCGATCGACCGCGAAATTCTGGTGCTACGATTTGTCGCAGAGCTGGAGTTTCAGGAGATCGCAGACATCATGCACATGGGTTTGAGTGCGACAAAAATGCGTTACAAACGTGCTCTAGATAAATTGCGTGAGAAATTTGCAGGCATTGCTGAAACTTAGTTCAGCGCAAATATCTCTTACGTGTAGGCAAGTTCTGATAGACTTGCCGCCGAGTTGTCCCCCGGTTTGCGGGACTGCTTCACAATCACCAGATGGGGATTTAACGGATGAAACTGAAAAACACCTTGGGCTTGGCCATTGGTTCTCTGATTGCCGCCACTTCGTTCGGCGCTCTGGCACAAGGCCAAGGCGCAGTTGAAATCGAAGGCTTCGCAAAGAAAGAACAATTCGACAGCGCTCGTAACTTCAAGAACAACGGCAACCTGTTCGGCGGTTCGATCGGTTACTTCCTGACCGACGACGTTGAACTGCGTCTGGGCTACGACGAAGTGCACAACGTGCGTTCCGACGACGGTCGTAACATCAAGGGCGCGAACACCGCTCTGGACGCTCTGTACCACTTCAACAACCCAGGCGACATGCTGCGTCCGTACGTATCGGCTGGTTTCTCCGATCAGAGCATCGGTCAGAACGGTTCCGGCGGTCGTGACCGCTCCACCTTCGCCAACCTGGGCGCTGGTGCCAAGCTGTACTTCACCGAGAACTTCTACGCCCGTGCCGGCGTTGAAGCTCAGTACAACATCGACCAGGGCGACACCGAGTGGGCTCCTAGCGTCGGTATCGGTGTGAACTTCGGTGGCGGTTCCAAGCCTGCTGCTGCTCCAGTTCCAGCACCAGCTGAAGTCTGCTCCGACAGCGACAACGATGGCGTTTGCGACAACGTTGATAAGTGCCCGGACACCCCAGCCAACGTAACTGTTGACGCTGACGGCTGCCCAGCAGTTGCTGAAGTTGTTCGTGTTGAGCTGGACGTTAAGTTCGACTTCGACAAGTCGGTTGTGAAGCCAAACAGCTACGGCGACATCAAGAACCTGGCTGACTTCATGAAGCAGTACCCATCCACCACCACTACTGTTGAAGGTCACACTGACTCCGTCGGTCCTGACGCTTACAACCAGAAACTGTCCGAGCGTCGTGCAAACGCCGTTAAGCAAGTTCTGACCAACCAGTACGGTGTTGAATCGTCCCGCGTTCAGTCTGTTGGCTACGGCGAATCCCGCCCAGTTGCTGACAACAAAACTGAAGCTGGCCGCGCTGTTAACCGTCGCGTAGAAGCGCAGGTTGAAGCTCAAGCTAAGTAATTAGCTGCCGCTCTGAGAAAAGCCCGGCTTAGGCCGGGCTTTTCTTTGTCTGCGATTTGAGTTTCAAACGTTGAAAAAGTCAGGTTGTTTCTACATCGAGGCCACACGCGTCTCGCTGGCTTGCTCCGCATTACCAGCCACCGCGCCGATCACCAGTATCGCAGGGCTCTTCAATTTGAATCTGTAGGCCGCTTCGCTCATTGCCGTCAGATCACTCCGGCATTCGCGCTGCTCCGGCAACGAGGCATTCTCGATCATCGCCACCGGCGTATCCGCGGCCATCCCGCCCGCCAACAACTGATCGCGAATCTCGCCCAGCTTGGCCACACCCATATAAATCACCAGCGTTGTGCCACTTTGCGCCAGTGCCTGCCAGTTCAACTGGCTGTCGTCCTGAGTATGCGCCGTCACCAGCGTCACACCTCGCGCTACACCCCGTAACGTCAGCGGAATATCGCACTGCGTCGCCCCAGCCAGTCCGGCGGTAATGCCATTGACCAGTTCCACCTCAACCCCACGCTCACGCAGCCACTGCGCCTCTTCGCCCCCTCGGCCGAAAATGCACGGATCACCACCCTTGAGCCGCACCACACACTTGCCGTGGCGGGCATAGCGCAGCATCAGCCGATGGATAAACGCCTGCGGTGTCGAACGACAACCGCCGCGTTTACCCACGGCAATGATGCGCGCGCCGGGGCAGTGTTCCAGCACCGCATCGTTGACCAGATCGTCGATCAGCACCACATCGGCCTCGCGCAATGCGCGCACCGCTTTGAGGGTCAGCAGCTCCGGATCGCCGGGGCCCGCGCCTACCAGCCAGACTTTTGCATTCATGCTGCTTTCCTCATCAGATGATGGCGACCGGCTGCAACTCGGCAGCCAGCAAACGCTTTATTTCCGGGACACACGAGCCGCATTGCGTGCCGCAGCCCAAATTGTTTTTCAAACCTTGCAGATCCAGCCCTTGGCGAATGCCGGCGCAGACCGCGTTGAGACTGACGTTCTTGCAGTTGCACAGGGTTTTATCCGCGCTGGCCTGTACACCGACGCTGCCCGGTGGTGCGCTCATCGGCGCCAGTAACCAGCGCCGCAGTTGTTCGTCGGCGCGGCCCTCCAGCCACAAGCCTTGCAACCAATGCTGCGCGAGGGTTTCGCCGGCCAGGCGAATCGCGGTGATACGACCGTTTTCAATACGCACGCGCTTGCCAATGGCCCGGCGAGGATCGTCATAGGCCAAAACCGGGCCGTCGATCAGTGACAGGCATCGGTCGATTTCACTGAGCAATTGCGCATCCGGCGCCTCGCTGCTCGCAGCGCGTATCAGCAGCGCCGATCGCTCACGTCCGACAAGGCTGATACTTACGTAGGAAAATGCCTCACAGAGCGGTCGTAGCGTCTCGAAATGCCGTTGAACATCGCCCTCGATCAAGGCGAATAATTGCCAGGGCAGATTGACCGGTTCCACACGGACGCCGCTGTGCTTGAGTTCCGGTTGTTTCGACAGCGGATCAGAGGCCGGCAGAGTCAGGCTGTTTACCCCGCCCTTGAGAAAGCGGTCGCCCCAGTGCATCGGCAGAAATGCTTGCCCCGGACGTACGCTGTCATCACTACCGACCGCAACAATTACCGCGCCCCGACGACTTTTCAGATTGACCAGATCGCCCGGCTGCAAACGGTGCCGGCGCATTTCGTCTGGATGCAGACTCAACACCGCTTCGCTGACATGCCCGAACAATTGCGCCGCCGTGCCGGTGCGGCTCATACCGTGCCATTGATCACGCAGGCGGCCAGTGATCAACGTCAGCGGAAAGCGTGCATCACGCTGTTCTTTGGCGGCGCGGTAAGGTTCGGCAATGAAATGAGCGCGGCCAGTGGACGTAGGAAAAATACCGTCCTCGTAGAGTCGGGGTGTTCCTTCTCGGGCGCCGACAGGGAAGGGCCACTGCTGCGGCCCGATCTCGTCGATCAGCGCGTGACTGATCCCGGACAAGTCCAGGTCGCGGCCGCGGGTTAGCCCTTTGAATTCATCGAACAACTGCGCAGGTTGGGTGAACGCAAACAGGCTCGGTTCAACGGGACGCAGATGTTTCTCCAGGCGTTGTGCGAAATCTACCGTAATCGCCCAATCCGGCCGCGCCTCACCCGGTGGGAGGATGGCTTTGCGTACGTGGGAAATGCGTCGCTCGGAGTTGGTTGCCGAGCCTTCCTTCTCGCCCCAACTGGCAGCAGGCAGCAGTAGATCTGCGAACGCAGCGGTTTCGGTGGTGCGAAAAGCCTCCTGCAACACCACAAACGGGCAAGCTTCCAGTGCCGCGCGCACCGAGTTCTGATCCGGCATCGATTGCGCAGGGTTGGTGCAGGCAATCCACAACGCCTTGATCTTGCCGCTGCGCACTTGCTCGAACAGTTCGATGGCGCTGAGACCAGTGCTTTCCGGCAGTTGATCCACACCCCAATAAGCCGCCACTTCGGCGCGGTGTTCAGGGTTGGCCGCGTCACGATGACCCGGCAACAGATTCGACAAACTACCGGTTTCGCGTCCGCCCATGGCATTCGGCTGACCGGTGAGAGAGAAAGGTCCTGCCCCCGGGCGACCGATTTGCCCGGTGGCCAAGTGCAGATTGATCAGCGCACTGTTTTTCGCGCTGCCAGCCGTGGACTGGTTCAAGCCCATGCACCACAGCGACAGAAAACTCGGCGAAGTGCCGACCCATTCGGCGCACTGCTGCAATTGCTCGACGCTGATGCCGCATAACTGCGAAACCATTTGTGGGGTGTAATCACGCACCAGACTTTTCAGTTCGGCGAGGCCATCGGTGTGCGCCTTGACGAAGTCGCGATCAATCCAGTCTTCCCACAACAACAGATGCAAAATCCCATGGAACAAGGCGACGTCGGTGCCGGGCAGAATCGCCAGGTGCAAATCGGCAAGGTCGCAGGTGTCGGTGCGCCGTGGATCAATGACGATGACTTTCATCTGCGGGCGGCGAGATTTTGCTTCTTCCAGCCGACGAAAAAGTACCGGATGGGCGTAGGCCATGTTACTGCCGACAATCATTACGCAATCGCTGAGTTCCAGGTCCTCATAGCTGCACGGCGGGGCGTCGGCGCCGAGGCTGCGCTTGTAGCCGACCACCGCCGAGGACATGCACAGGCGTGAATTGCTGTCGATGTTGTTGGTGCCGACCAGTGCCCGCGCGAGTTTGTTGAAGGCGTAGTAGTCCTCGGTCAGCAACTGTCCGGAGATATAGAACGCCACGCTATCCGGGCCGTGTTCGGCGATGGTTTCGGCGAACACGTTGGCGGCATGTTCCAGCGCAGTGTCCCAATCTGTGCGGCTGCGCGCCAGGCCCTTGCCCAGACGCAGTTCCGGGTACAGCGCGCGGGCCGCGAGGTCGCCGGTCAGGTGCAGGGTCGAGCCCTTGCTGCACAGTTTGCCGAAGTTGGCCGGATGCGCCGGATCGCCGCTGACGCCGAGGATGCGCTCGCCGTCATGCTCGATCAGCACGCCGCAGCCGACCCCGCAATAACAGCAGGTCGAGGCGGTCGTCTGGCGGTTCATCAGACCGCGTCCCGCAGAGCCAACTGCACCCGACCGTTTTCGACCCGCGCCGGGTGATGGTGCGCGCAACCGATGTCAGGCGCCTGCGCTTCGCCAGATTCGAGATCGATTTGCCAGTTGTGTAGCGGGCAGGCCACACGTTTGCCGTAGATCAGTCCTTGCGACAGTGGCCCGCCCTTGTGCGGGCAGCGGTCGTCGAGGGCGAAAACCTCATCGTCGCTTGTACGAAAAATCGCGATGTCACCTTTTGGTCCGGCAATGATCCGCGAGCCGAGGGCGTTGATCTCTTCGAGAGCACAGATATCCAGCCAGTTCATGCTGGCACCTCCAGGTTTTTCAAAGGGATCACATCGAATTCTTTCTTCAGTTGCGGCTGCGCCAAGCGTTCTTTCCACGGATCCTGTTCGAACGACAGGGAGAATTGCAGGCGCTCGTTCAAGGCTTTGCGGCGCTCGGGATCTTCCAGCACGGCTTTCTTGATGTGTTCCATGCCGACCCGTTGCAGGTAGTGCACGGTGCGTTCCAGGTAGAAGGCTTCTTCCCGATACAACTGCAGGAAGGCGCCGTTGTATTCGCGCACCTCTTCGGCGGTTTTCAGCTTGACGAAGAATTCGGCGACTTCGGTTTTGATCCCGCCGTTGCCGCCGATGTACATCTCCCAACCGGAGTCGACACCGATAATTCCTACGTCTTTTATCCCTGCTTCCGAGCAGTTACGTGGGCATCCGGAGACGGCCAGTTTCACTTTGTGCGGCGACCACATGTTGAACAGGTCGTGCTCAAGCTCAATGCCCAGTTGCGTCGAGTTCTGCGTGCCGAAGCGGCAGAACTCGCTGCCGACGCAGGTTTTCACCGTGCGGATGGATTTGCCGTAAGCGTGGCCGGACGGCATGTCGAGGTCTTTCCAGACGCCGGGCAAGTCCTGCTTCTTGATGCCGAGCAAGTCGATGCGCTGACCGCCGGTGACTTTGACCATCGGCACGTTGTACTTGTCGGCCACGTCGGCAATCCGCCGCAGTTCCGACGGGTTGGTCACGCCGCCCCACATGCGTGGCACCACCGAATACGTGCCGTCCTTCTGGATGTTGGCGTGCGCGCGTTCGTTGATCAGGCGCGATTGCGGATCGTCCTTGGCTTCGCCGGGCCAAGTGGAAATCAGGTAATAGTTGAGGGCCGGGCGGCACGTTGCGCAGCCGTTCGGCGTGCGCCAGTTGAGGTAGCTCATGGTGCCGGCGATGGTCAGCAGATGCTGTTCGCGAATGGCTTGGCGGATCTGGCCGTGATTGAGGTCGCTGCAACCGCAGATGGCTTTTTCGCTTTTCGGTTTGACGTCGGCCGCGCCGCCCACGGTGTTGATCAGGATCTGCTCGACCAGCCCGGCGCAGGAGCCGCAGGAGCTGGCAGCCTTGGTGTGTTTCTTTACTTCATCGACGCTGAACAGGCCGTGTTCCTGAATGGCTTTGACGATGGTGCCTTTGCACACGCCGTTGCAGCCGCAGACTTCGGCGGTGTCGGCCATGACCATGGCTTTGTCCTGGCCCTGATGTCCTACGTCGCCCAAAGCGTTTTCGCCAAACATCAGGTGATCGCGGATCTCGCCGATGGCGTGATTCTCACGAATCTGCCGGAAATACCAACCGCCATCTGCCGTATCGCCGTACAGACAGGCGCCGACCAGCACGTCATCCTTGATCACCAGTTTTTTGTACACGCCGCCGATCGGATCGGAGAGGGTGATGGTCTCGGTGCCTTCGCCGCCCATGAAGTCGCCAGCGGAAAACAGGTCGATGCCGGTAACTTTCAATTTGGTCGACGTCACTGAGCCCTGATAACGGGCGAAGCCCAATTGTGCGAGGTGGTTGGCGCACACCTTGGCCTGTTCGAACAATGGCGCGACCAGACCGTAGGCAATGCCGCGATGGCTGGCGCATTCGCCGATGGCATAAATGCGCGGGTCGTAGGTTTGCAGGGTGTCATTGACCAGAATCCCGCGATTGCACGGGATGCCGGCCTTTTCCGCCAATTCGGTGTTAGGGCGAATGCCGGCGGCCATTACCACCAGATCAGCGGGGATGATGTCGCCATTCTTGAATTGCACCGAGCCGACCCGGCCATTGCCGGCGTCGTGCAAGGCCTGGGTCTGTTCGCACAGACGGAAGTGCAGCCCGCGGGATTCGAGCGCCGTTTGCAGCAGTTGGCCGCTGGTTTTGTCCAGTTGCCGTTCCAGCAGCCATTCGCCGATGTGCACTACAGTGACGTGCATGCCGCGCAGCATCAGGCCGTTGGCGGCTTCGAGACCGAGCAGACCACCGCCGATAACGACCGCGTGTTTGTGGGTTTTCGCGGTGTCGATCATCGCTTGGGTGTCGGCGATGTCGCGATAACCGATCACGCCCTGCAGGGTGTTGCCGGGGATCGGCAGAATGAACGGCGTCGAGCCGGTGGCGATCAGCAGACGGTCGTATTCGGCTTCGGTGCCGTCCTCGGCGATCACGCGGCGTTTGACCCGGTCGATCTCCACCACTTTGCGGTTGAGCAGCAACTTGATGTTGTTTTCCAGGTACCAGTCGAGGTCGTTGAGCACGATCTCCTCGAAGGTCTGCTCGCCGGCCAGTACTGGCGAGAGCAGGATGCGGTTGTAGTTGGTGTGCGGTTCGGCGCCGAAGACGGTGATGTCGTACAGCTCGTTGCTCAGCTTGAGCAGTTCTTCGAGGGTGCGGACCCCGGCCATGCCATTGCCGATCATCACCAGTTTGAGTTTTTTCATCAGGTTCTCCGGGGAGCTGCGGCTGGCCTCTTGTGGGCAGTCAGGCCTTGCTCGAGAAATTTTGCGCAAACAAAAAAAGGCGTCCCGCTAGTTGCCTAGCGAGGACGCCTTTGTCCTGGTCCCGTTCTCTCGGGAAGCGCAGCCTTCGTCGTTGAAGGTTGGGCTTTATGTGTGTGTTGAGAGGGGTAATGCAGTGGTTGTGCCAAGTGGGGACGGTGGCGGGTTTATTGGGGTTTGGCAGTTATTAAGGGTGATTTTTTGCACTGAATCGAGTCGGGGTGCTCGTTCGTGGGGCGCTCAGGTAGATGGATTTGTGGTGATTGGGCTGACGTCATCGCGAGCAGGCTCACTCCTACAGGGGAACGCATTTCAAATTGTAGGAGTGAGCCTGCTCGCGATGGCCGCGACGCGGTGTCAGCCATGAAACAACAAAACCAGCAGCACCAGATTTCCCAACAGAGCCACCAACGCCATCGTCCGCCACACCTTCAAAGGCTCACGCTCCATTAACGGTCTGGGCCGCACACTCAAACTCCGACGCTCGCCCTGTTCCAGCACCAACAACCACTCTTCAGCCGTTTCAAACCGTTGCTGCGGATCAGCCGCCACCCCACGCTCCAGACTCTGCGCCAACCATTCCGGCAGATCAGGCCGATAGCGACTGGCGCTCACCGGCAGACCAAAGCGCGGTCGCTGAAACGCTTCGATCTCGCCATAGGGAAAATGCCCCGTGAGCAAGAAATACAGGGTCACACCGACCGCATACAAATCCTGCGGCACACTTGGCGGATCACCGCGAAACGCTTCCGGGGCGATATAGCTGGGCGTTCCCGGCAGCGTTGACGGCGCGTCTTCGGACAAGCCTGGGCAGTACGCCAGACCAAAATCCAGCAGACGCAATTCGCCGTCGTCGCCCACGTGCAGGTTTTCCGGTTTGATGTCCCGGTGCAGAATCTGCCGCCGATGCAGCAGTCCGACCGCGCGCAACAGGCGCTCGGCGATGTCCTGCCACTGTGCCAACGGCAACGGGCCTGACTGCTGAAACAGCTGCGCCAGCGTCGTCCCCGAATATTCCCGCATCACATAGTACAAATGCTGACGCTGCTGGCAGGTATGGACTTCAGGAAAGTGGCGACCGGCTACGCGTTTCAGAAACCATTCTTCGGACAACAGTGCTTGCCCGGCGTAGGAATCATCGGCGGAACGCGTAGGCAGGGTTTTCATAAGCCACGTCTGACCTTGTCCATCAAGCACCCGATACAGCAGCGATTGCTGGCTCTGAGCGACAACGTCCAGCACTTGCCAGCCTTCGAACGACTGACAGGGTTTCAACGGTGGCGGCAGGGGCCATTGCTGCAGATGAATCAGCGCATCGCCGATACTGGCCTCACCCAAAGCATCCACCCGCACCAGCAAAGCACTGGCATTGTCCTGACTCCCCGCCAGATGCGCGGCGTTGACCAGCGTCTGCGCGGCGCTGTGCAGATCCGGCTGATCACGCAGAATCGCCGCAATGGCGGTATCGCCGAGTGTCGACCAGACACCGTCACTGAGCAAAACAAAGCACTCGCCGTCGCGCAGTTCACCATCAAGGAAGTCCAGCACCAGATGCTGATCCAGCCCCAATGCACGCTTGAGCACATGCTGCATGCCCGGCTGATCCCAGACATGATCCTCCGAGATCCGCTGCAAATTATCGCCGTGCCAGCGATACACCCGACAATCGCCGACGTGGGCGAGGGTAAAACGCCGACCGCGCATGACCAAAGCACTGACCGTGGTGAGCAACGGTTGCCCACCACCGTTGGCCTGCAACCAGCGGTTTTGCGCGAGCAGCAGGCGATCCAGTGCCTGCGTCACGCTCCAGGTTTCCGGCGTGGCGTAGTAGTCGAGCGCCAAGGCCTGCAAGGTCGAACGCGCAGCGAGGCCGCCATCGGCGCATTGGCTGACGCCGTCGGCGATGGCGAACAGATAACCTTTGCTCGCCGCCAGCGCCGGAGCGGGCGTGACCAGGCGCAAGGCGTCCTGATTCTCCGCACGCGGGCCGGTGGCGCTGGCTTCGGCAAAACTCAGTTGCAGGGCCATCGATGCTTCAGACCCGCGCCGCCGTCACTGCCGCGGAACCCCAAGTGGTTCTCCAGCGACGCTTGACGCCGTGCAGGCCAAACCACGCCAACACGCCAAGGCTGGCGAACAACCATAGGGCCAGTTGATAACTGCCGGTGCTCTGTTTGATCGCGCCCATGCCGGCGGCCAAGGCAAAACCGCCGATGCCGCCGGCCATGCCGATCAAACCGGTCATCACGCCGATCTCCAGACGAAAACGCTGCGGCACCAGTTGGAACACCGCGCCGTTGCCTGCCCCTAGACCGAGCATGGTGCAGACGAAAAGTGCCAGCGCGGCGTAGGAACTTGGCAAGTTGAAACCGACCGCGGCGATGCACACGGCAGCGACGGTGTACATCGCCAGCAATGTGCGAATGCCACCGAAGCGATCCGCCAGCGCGCCACCCAGCGGTCGCATCAAACTGCCGCCGAACACGCAGGCTGCGGTGTAGTAACCGGCCGTCACCGGGCTCAAGCCGTACTGATCGTTGAAGTAGCCGGGCAGGGCGCTGGCCAGACCGATGAAGCCGCCGAAGGTGACGCTGTAGAAAAACATGAACCACCAACTGTCGCGGTCGCCCAAGGCTTTGAAGTAGTCGGTCATGGCTTTGGCTTTCGGCCGCTCAGGGGCGTTTTTTGCCAGCCAGGCGAACAGCACCAGGGTCAGGATCAGCGGGATCAGGGCGAAACCGAAGACATTGCTCCAGCCGAACGCGGCGGCGAGTACCGGCGCGAGCAGCGCGGCGAACACGGTGCCGGAGTTGCCCGCACCGGCAATGCCCATGGCTTTGCCCTGATGCTGTGGCGGATACCATTGCGAGGCCAAGGGCAGGGCGACGGCGAACGAGGCGCCGGCCATGCCGAGAAACAGGCCGAGGATCAGCGCCTGCTCGTAGCTATGAATGCCGATTTTCCAGGCACCGAACAGTGCGCAGATGACAATGACCTGGCCGATCAGCCCGGCGGTTTTCGGCGACAGTCGATCGGCGAGCATGCCCATCACAAAACGCAGCACCGCGCCCGCGAGGATCGGCGTGGCGACGACGAGGCCGCGTTGTTGCGTGGTCAGCTGCAGGTCGGCGGCGATTTGCACCGCCAACGGGCCGAGCAGGTACCAGACCATGAAGCTTAGGTCGAAATAGAGGAAGGCCGCGAACAGGGTCGGGGTGTGGCCGGATTTCCAGAAGCTTGAATTCATCGCGCACCTCAGCTGAAAAGAGTCTCGAAAGGAGTCATGCAACAGCAGGTGGGGCGCCGCCACGGCCGCACCACCGGCCCCGAGCTGTGGGGCCAAAACGCAAAAACGCCGCTACCTGATGCGCCGAAGGGGCGAACGGGGTGAGCGACGTCTTTGTCGTGGGTGGGGCAACCGCCGTTGGTTACCTGTGCGTTTTACTTAGCGAGATTTGTGCCAACAGCCGGAAAGTCAAAAGCCCCTCACCCTAGCCCTCTCCCAGAGGGAGAGGGGACTGATTGGGGGATGCTCGCGAAGTACGCCGACCTGTGATTTCTGCTGTGAATCCATAATCGACTCGGTCTTTCAGGTCGATGTTTGATGTCGGACAGCTCGGTCGGTCCCCTCTCCCAGAGGGAGAGGGGACTGATTGGGGGATGCTCGAGAAGTACGCCGACCTGTGATTTTCTGCTGTGAATCCATAATCGACTCGGTCTTTCAGGTCGATGTTTGACGCCAGACACCTAGGTCGGTCCCCTCTCCCTCTGGGAGAGGGCTAGGGTGAGGGGCTTTTCAAGCGCTCAGAGCATTTCAGCCAAGCAACTCACTCATGGCAATAATCTGCTCCGCCACCTGAATCAGCTTCTGCTGCCGGCTCATCGCCTGGCGCCGCATCAGCGTGTACGCCTCTTCCTCGTTGCAATCCTTCATCTTCATCAACAATCCCTTGGCCAGCTCAATACGCTTGCGCTCAGCCAATTGCTGATCTCGCGCTTGCAACTGCGCGCGTAAGGCCTGATCACTCTCGAATCGTGCCATCGCCACATCGAGGATCGGCTGCAGACGCTGTGCGTGAATGCCTTCAACGATGTAGGCACTGACCCCGGACTTGATCGCCTGGCGCATCACCCCCGGATCATGTTCATCGGTAAACATCACGATTGGCCGTGGCTGGTCGCGGCTGACCAGCACGACTTGCTCCATGACATCGCGGCTCGGTGACTCGGTATCGATCAGGATCACGTCCGGGCGCACCGTTTCGACGCGCGCGGGCAGGTCGATGGTCAGGCCGGACTCGTCGATCACCTCGAAACCGGCCTCGGTCAACGCAGCCTTCAGGCGCCCGACTTTTTTCGCTGTGTCGTTGATCAGCAGAATGCGCAACATATTCGCGGTCTCCTGTCAGCGGCGGGCGAGAAGGGGAACGTCGTCGTTCATCGCGTGCAGCTTGAAGCTGCGCGCGTAAGCGGCAGGGTCGCTGCCGTCCCAGATTTTGCCGTCGAGCAACTGGCTGCTGCGCATGTCGGTGCCCCACGCCGCCACGCCGACAGCGGTCGCGGCATCGCGATACAGATCGAGTTGCTGAACCTGACGGGCGACGGCGAGGTAGTCCGGGTCTTCGCGCAGCAAGCCCCAGCGGCGGAACTGGGTCATGAACCACATACCGTCCGACAGATACGGAAGATTCACCTCGCCGTTGCCGTGAAAGCGCAGCGCGTGCGGATCCTGCCAGCGGTTGCCGAGGCCATCGGCATAATCACCGAGAAAACGCGGTTCTATGCACGAAAGCGGCGCGTCCAGATATTCCGGCGCGCTGAGCAACTGCGCGGTGCTGCGACGATTTTCCGGGCTTTCTTCGATAAAGCGGCTGGCTTCAAGGATCGCCATCACCAGCGCGCGCGCCGTGTTCGGGTATTGCTCGACAAATTCGCGAGTGCAGCCGAGGACTTTTTCCGGGTGATCGGGCCAGATGGTCTGGCTGGTGGCCAGGGTAAAACCCAGATTCTGCTGCACCGCGCTAGCCGCCCAAGGCTCGCCAACGCAAAAACCGTCGATACGTCCGGCTTGCAGGTGCGCAACCATTTGCGGCGGCGGCACCACCACGCTGTCGACATCCTGCAACGGATGAATGCCCTGACTCGCCAGCCAGTAATACAGCCACATCGCATGAGTGCCAGTGGGAAAAGTCTGGGCGAAGGTGAGTTTTGCGCGGCTTTGGTGCACATGCCGGTCCAGTGCTTCAGGACTGCTCACGCCGAGGTTTTGCAGGCCGTGGGACAGGTTGAGACTTTGACCGTTCTGATTTAGCCCCATCAGCACCGCCATGTCGGTCGACGCCACGCCGCCAATGCCCAGGTGCACGGCGTAGATCAGACCGTACAGACTGTGGGCGGCATCCAGTTCGCCGCTGACCAGTTTGTCGCGAAGGTTGGCCCAAGAGCTTTGGCGCTTGAGATTCAGGGTCAGCCCGTAAGGCTGGGCAAAGCCCTGTGTGGCAGCAACGACAACCGATGCGCAGTCGCTCAACGCCATGAAACCGAGGTTGATTGCAGTCTTTTCCGGGGCATCGCTGCCATTGACCCAGGCCAGTGGCCCTACCGAAGGTTCATTCATACACCGCCACCTCGAAAAAAAGCGCCGCCGCGGACTTTGCGCAGGCAAAACCCGGGACGACGCCATTGTCCTTGCCCGCCTGCCGTCATTGGCCTGCGCGCTGATATTCAAGGAGGGTGCAAGGCATATGCCAGTGCCAGTGATTTGCGCGTGCGCCTCGCGCCGCAGGTCGATGCCCGGCTATAATCGCCGCCTCTTTTCGCCGCCCGAGTCATCGCCGCCCATGTATTCCCTGGCCCGTCAGCTGTTGTTCAAACTTTCCCCGGAAACCTCCCACGATCTGGCGCTGGATCTGATCGGCGCGGGTGGGCGTTTGGGCCTCAACGGCTTGCTGTGCAAGGCGCCGGCGAAGAAACCGGTGACGGTCATGGGCCTGGAGTTTCCGAACCCGGTGGGTCTGGCGGCCGGCCTGGACAAGAACGGCGCGGCCATCGATGGCTTCGCGCAACTGGGTTTCGGTTTTGTCGAAATCGGCACCGTGACTCCGCGCCCGCAGCCGGGCAACCCGAAACCACGGATCTTCCGCCTGCCGGAAGCCGAGGCGATCATCAACCGCATGGGTTTCAACAACCTCGGTGTGGATAACCTGCTGGCGCGCGTGGCAGCGGCGAAATACAAAGGCGTGCTGGGCATCAACATCGGCAAGAACTTCGATACGCCGGTCGAGCGCGCGGTCGACGATTACCTGATCTGCCTCGACAAGGTTTACGCCCACGCCAGCTATGTGACGGTCAACGTCAGCTCGCCGAACACCCCGGGCCTGCGCAGCCTGCAGTTCGGCGATTCGCTCAAGCAATTGCTCGCGGATCTGGCCACACGACGCGCCGAACTGGCGTTGCGTCATGGCAAACATGTGCCGCTGGCGATCAAGATCGCGCCGGACATGACCGACGAAGAGACCGCGCAGGTGGCTCAAGCGTTGATCGAAACCGGCATGGACGCGGTGATCGCGACCAACACCACGCTGAGCCGTGTCGGCGTCGAAGGCATGGAGCATGGCGACGAGGCGGGTGGTCTGTCGGGCGCGCCAGTGCGGGAGAAGAGTACCAATACCGTGAAGGTGCTGGCCGGCGAGTTGGCTGGGCGGTTGCCGATCATTGCGGCGGGCGGGATTACTGAAGGCAAGCATGCGGCCGAGAAGATTCTGGCCGGTGCGAGCCTGGTGCAGATCTACTCCGGCTTCATCTATAAGGGCCCGGCGCTGATTCGTGAGTCGGTAGACGCAATCGCCGCCCTGCGCTGATCCCCCCTGTAGGAGTGAGCCTGCTCGCGATAGCGCTAGTTCAGTAAACATCTTCAGTGACTGATACACCGCTATCGCGAGCAGGCTCACTCCTACAGGTTTTGTGTATGGCACAGATAATGTGACAGGCATAAAAAAGGGCTCCTCGAAGGAGCCCCTGGGCCGCAGCCCGCCGTCCGGGAAGGACGTGCATGGTAAGTCGTTACAAATTCAGATTGTCGTGTCGGAATTAATGCCCTGTGTCAGCCGACGGCGTGAAGTTCGTTGAGTCTGTGGATTCCCGCAGTGCCGGTCATACCGTCCCAGTTGTCGCCGCGTCCTTCTCGCCAGCCGTTAATCCAGGCTTGGCGTACCGACGGTAGAGTAAATGGACAAAGCTCACGGGATTTGCCACCAACGCCATATTGATATCCGCGCAAAAATGCTCTTTCCAACGGATCACGCTTAAGTCTTCTCATAGGGTGTTTCCCTCACTTGTTGACTGTTTTGTATCGCGTCGACCTCAACTGAGGTCTGGCAGAAAAAACCTGCCATGGTGCGGCTCGCTGCCGGCGTGGCGAGCCAAGGTGTTGACGCCGTTGCGACGTCAACCTGTGCTCAGTTCTAACCAATGAGTCACATCGAGGGAATGATCGTTTTGTCATAAGGACGTAACGAAATTAGTGCTACAGCCATAAGTAACGACGGGTTTCATGCACGGTTTTTCAGCAAACCCCGGTATGATCGGCCCCGCGCTGGATGATGGGGTTAATTCTTTAGTGAGAATGACCCACGTTTGCGCTGGGGTATAAAGCGACGAAGGGTCGTTTTAAGACTTTTTGTTGCATCAACTTTTTTATCTGTCCCGGCATCTAAGCTCTTTTAACCCGAGCAGCGGGGATGGAACGGCACACCTTCGTGCCACGCGGGCGTTCTTTTAGAAAAGCGCCTGATTGAAAACCGGATCGGCAATGCGTTGCCGATTCACTAGCCAAAGGCTCTGGAAATACCATGTCCGACCGTTTCGAACTCTTCCTCACTTGCCCTAAAGGCCTTGAAGGCCTGCTCATCGAGGAAGCCGTCGGGCTTGGCCTTGAAGAAGCGCGCGAGCACACTTCCGCCGTGCGTGGCATGGCGACCATGGAAACCGCTTATCGCCTGTGCCTCTGGTCGCGTCTGGCCAACCGCGTGCTGCTGGTGCTCAAGCGTTTCCCGATGAAAGACGCTGAAGACCTCTACCACGGCGTGCTCGACATCGAGTGGCAGGATCACATGCTCAGCGACGGCACCCTGGCCGTCGAATTCAGCGGCCACGGCTCAGGCATCGACAACACTCACTTCGGCGCTTTGAAAGTCAAAGACGCCATCGTCGACAAACTGCGCACGCCGCAGGGCGACCGTCCGTCGATCGACAAGCTCAACCCGGACCTGCGCATTCACCTGCGTCTGGATCGTGGCGAAGCGATTCTCTCCCTCGACCTTTCCGGCCACAGCCTGCACCAGCGCGGTTACCGTCTGCAGCAAGGTGCGGCACCGCTGAAGGAAAACCTCGCGGCGGCGATCCTGATCCGTTCCGGCTGGCCGCGCATTGCCGCTGAAGGCGGCGCGCTGGCTGACCCGATGTGCGGTGTCGGTACGTTCCTCGTCGAAGCCGGCATGATTGCCGCCGACATGGCGCCGAACCTGCGTCGTGAGCAGTGGGGCTTTACCGCATGGCTCGGCCACGTCCCGGCGCTGTGGAAAAAACTCCATGAAGAGGCCGTCGAGCGTGCCGCTGCCGGTCTGGCCAAGCCACCGCTGTGGATTCGCGGTTACGAAGCCGACCCTCGTCTGATTCAACCGGGCCGCAACAACGTTGAGCGTGCGGGCCTGAGCGAGTGGATCAAGATCTACCAGGGCGAAGTCGCGACCTTCGAGCCGCGTCCGGACCAGAACCAGAAAGGTCTGGTGATCTGCAACCCACCGTACGGCGAGCGTCTCGGTGATGAAGCCAGCCTGTTGTACCTCTACCAGAACCTCGGCGAGCGTCTGCGTCAGGCCTGCCTGAACTGGGAAGCGGCGGTGTTCACTGGTGCGCCGGATCTGGGCAAGCGCATGGGCATTCGCAGCCATAAACAGTATTCGTTCTGGAACGGCGCGTTGCCGTGCAAGCTGCTGTTGATCAAAGTGCTGCCGGATCAGTTCGTCACGGGCGAGCGTCGCACTCCGGAACAGCGTCAGGCCGAGCGTGAGCAAGCGGCTTACGACCAGACCCCGGACGAGCCGCAAGAACGCAAGTTCAACAAGAACGGCAACCCGATCAAACCGATGCCAGCCCCGGCACCGGTGATCGAGCAACCGCGCTTGAGCGAAGGCGGGCAGATGTTTGCCAACCGCCTGCAAAAGAACCTCAAGGCCATGGGCAAGTGGGTCAAGCGCGAAGGCATCGATTGCTACCGCGTCTACGATGCCGACATGCCTGAGTATGCGATGGCGATCGACCTGTATCACGACTGGGTGCACGTCCAGGAATACGCCGCGCCAAAATCCATCGATCCGGAAAAAGCCTCGGCGCGCATGTTTGACGCCCTGGCAGCGATTCCGCAGGCACTGAACGTCGACAAGAGCCGCGTGGTGGTCAAACGCCGCGAGCGCCAGAGCGGCACCAAGCAGTACGAGCGTCAGGCTGCGCAAGGCAAGTTCAATGAAGTCAGCGAGGGCGGCGTGAAGTTGCTGGTCAACCTCACCGACTACCTCGACACCGGCCTGTTCCTCGATCACCGGCCGATGCGCATGCGTATTCAGAAAGAGGCCGCCGGCAAGCGCTTCCTCAATCTGTTCTGCTACACCGCGACGGCCAGCGTACACGCGGCCAAGGGCGGCGCGCGCAGCACCACCAGCGTCGACCTGTCGAAAACCTACCTCGACTGGGCACGCCGCAACCTGTCGCTGAACGGTTACTCGGACAAGAACCGTCTGGAGCAGGGCGATGTGATGGCGTGGCTGGAAAGCAGCCGTGACGAGTACGACCTGATCTTCATTGATCCACCGACGTTCTCCAACTCCAAGCGCATGGAAGGCATCTTCGACGTGCAACGTGATCAGGTGCAGTTGATTGACCTGGCCATGGCCCGTCTGGCGCCGGGTGGTGTGCTGTATTTCTCCAACAACTTCCGCAAGTTCCAGTTGGAAGAAAACCTCGCCGAGCGTTACGCGGTCGAGGAAATCAGCGCGCAGACCATTGATCCGGATTTCGCCCGTAACACCAAGATCCACCGCGCCTGGAAAATCACGGCTCGTTGACGCTTTACCGGGTTGGATCCACAGAGCCTTGATTTTTAAAGGCTCCGCGGATCTGCCCGCGCTAGCTAAATTAGTGGCTAATAGCTATAACTCACACACGGTCAATGGGGTTTTCCCGTAAATGCTGGCGTAGTGAGTTGTCTTTATGTCGTTGCACCCCGTGCGCCCAAAGATTCTGGGTTTTATCAGCGAAGACGTCTCGGCCTGGCTGGTCGCGCTGCTGGTATTGCTCGCCGGTGGGATTCTCACGGGGCTGCTCGCCTGGGCCACCCTCAATCAGTTTCAGCAACAGACCCGTCAGCGTTTTCAGCTGCTGGCCAACGAACGTTACAGCCGCATCGAAGAACGTTTTCAGGACCAGGAGCAACGCCTCGACGGCCTGCGCCGCTTCTTCGCTAACTCTGAATCGGTGTCCCGCACCGAATTCGATGGTTACACCCAACCCTTATTGATGCGTACACAGGCCTATTCGTTTGCCCTCAAGGTCAAGGGTGGCGAGCGCGCGGTATTCGAGCAGCGCGTGCGTGACGAAGGCCTGAGTAACTTCACCCTGCGTGAACTGAATGCCCAAGGCGAGCTGCAACTGGCTGGCGTGCGCGATGAATACGTGCCGGTGCTCTACAGCCAGACGCAAAGTCGGCTCGGCTCACCGTTGGGTTATGACCTGCTCGCGCAACCTTTGCGCCGTGACACCCTGCAACGTGCCGACAAGCTTGCCGGTCTGGCGGTGTCGCAACCGATGCATCTGGTCAGTATCGAGCCGTCCTATGCGCGAGGTGTACTGCTCGTCGCGCCTGTGAGCCGCAATGGCGAGCGCCAATCGTTTGGCTACGTGATGGCGGTGATCAGCATGCGCCAGTTGCTGGCCGACGGTTTGCCGGACGCTTTCCATGACTATCTGTCGGTGCGCATTCTCGACATGTCGACCAATGATCAGCACGAGGTGTTGTTCGAATCGACCAATGAACCGGCGCCGAGCGACCTGACGGCCACGCGCCTGGTGCGCATGGCCGATCATGATTATCAGGTCGATATCCTGCCGAGCGAGGCCTTCGTTCAGGGCAATCATTCGTCGGTCGGCAGCGTGCTCATTCTGGGCGGTTTGCTCAGTATGCTGCTCAGCGCCTTGCTCTATGTGTTGGTCAGTCAGCGCCAGCGCGCCTTGCGCATGGTCGAGTTGCGCACGCAGGAGTTGCATGCCAGCGAACAGGAGCTGCGTGGCACCCACGGGCAGTTGCGCGGCGTGCTGAATGCCGCAACGCAGGTGGCGATCATCGCCACCGACCTGCGCGGGGTGATCAACACCTTCAACCCCGGCGCCGAGCAAATGCTCGGTTACAGCAGCGCCGATGTCGTCGGCCACATGACTCTGGAAAACCTGCACCTGCCCCGCGAGCTGACGGCCCGTGCTGCCGAATTGAGTGCACGCTACGGCAAAAGCATCCCGACCTGCCACGCGATGCTGGTCGAGGGCGGCGAAGTCGGCGGTCACGAGGCCCGCGAGTGGACGCTGGTGCGCAGCGATGGCAGCCATATTCCGGTGAACATGCTCGCCACCCCGGTGCTCGATGAGCAGGGTTTGTGGGTCGGGCATCTGGCGATCTGCATCGACATCACCGAGCGCAAGCGCGTGCACGAGGTGCTGGCGGCGCGGGACGTGTTGCTGAAGAAACTCAGCGCGCATGTGCCCGGCGGCATCTATCAGTTCAAGATGGAATTCGATGGGCGCTTCAGCGTGATCTACGCCAGCGACGGTATCCGCGAGATCTACGAGCTGGAGCCGGACGTGCTGCTGTTCAACGCCGAGGCGATCTTCACACGCATTCATCCACAGGACGTTACCCGCGTGCGCTCTTCGATTCGCGCCTCGGCCGACAGCCTCAGCCCGTGGCGCGAGGAATACCGTGTGCAGTTGCCCGAGCGCGGTCTACGCTGGGTACGCGGCGAGGCGACGCCGGAAGAGCTGCCGGGCGGTGGGGTGCTATGGCACGGCTATATCTCGGACATTTCCGACCTGAAACGCGTGGAAGAAGAACTGCGCGCATTGTCGGTGACCGACTCGTTGACTGGCATCCACAACCGCCGCTACTTCCAGGAACGCCTGACCACGGAAATGGCCCGGGTCGAGCGCGGCGGCGGTGAGTTGTCGGTGATCATGCTCGACATCGACCACTTCAAACGCATCAACGATCAGTATGGCCACGCCGTCGGTGACCGAGTGCTGCAAGCGGTGTGCGAACGCATTGGCCATCGCCTGCGGCGCACCGATGTGTTCTGTCGCTTGGGTGGCGAGGAATTCATGGTGCTGTGCCCGGACATCGACGGCGAGCACGCGTACATGCTGGCGATCGAGCTGTGGCAAGGCTTGCGCAGTGCGCCGGTGGATGTGGTCGGCGTGGTCACGGCGAGTTTCGGGATCGCCAGTTGGCGACCGGGGGAGGGCGCGGATGCACTGCTGTTGCGGGCGGATTCGGGTGTGTATATGGCAAAGCAGCGCGGGCGCGATCGGGTCGAGCAGATGAGCTAGGGTCTTGCGCAAAACCTTGTAGGAGTGAGCCTGCTCGCGATTGCGGTATGTCAGTCACCTCGATGTATCGGGACTGACGCTATCGCGAGCAGGCTCACTCCTACAGGAGCCGCGGTGATCAGAGGACCGAAGCGGTCTGCGGCAGTTTTGGCTGCTTGTACAGGTCCAGCAGCACCTGATCCAGCACCGACGACGCCCCGAACGGCGCTTTGTCGTTGAGGATCGCCACCACTGCCCAAGTGTTGCCATTCACATCACGGCTGAAACCGGCAATCGCCCGCACAGTGTTCAACGTACCTGTCTTGACGTGCGCCTCACCGCGCATCGCCGTGGTTTTCAGACGTTTACGCATGGTGCCGTCGGTGCCGGCAATCGGCAGCGAGCTGATGTACTCGGCGGCATACGGGCTGTGCCAGGCGGCTTGCAGCATGCTCGCCATTTCACGGGCGCTGACCCGTTCGGCACGGGACAGGCCGGAGCCGTTCTCCATCACCAGGTGTGGCGCAGTGATGCCTTTCTTCGCCAGCCACTGGCGCACTACGCGCTGCGCAGCCTTGGAGTCGTCCCCGTCGGCGTCGTTGCGGAAGCGTTGGCCAAGGCTGAGGAACAGCTGCTGGGCCATGGTGTTATTACTGTATTTGTTGATGTCGCGGATGATTTCCGCCAGATCCGGCGAGTAGGCACGCGCGAGCAGTTTGGCGTTGCCCGGTGTCGAGGCCAGACGATCCTTGCCCTGAATGCTGCCACCCAGCTCTTTCCAGATCGCGCGCACGGCGCCGGCTGTGTAGGTCGCGTGGTCGAGCAGCGACAGATAAGTCTGCGAGCTGCAGCCTTCGCCCAACTGGCCGGCGACGGTCACGGTCATGCTGCCATCGGGTTGCGCCACCGGGTTGTAGCGCACGCCGCCGGTGCATTGCTTGGAGGGCAGCGCTTTGACGGTGTTTTCGATGTGGATGCTGGCAATCGGCGGTTCGACCGAGATCAGCACGCGGCCACCGTCATTACGGGCGACAAAACGCAGGGCCTTGAGGTTGACCAGCAGTGAGTCGGGCTTGACCAGGAACGGCTTGTTCTCGTCATTGCCGTCATCGTTGAATTCCGGCAGCACCGGTTGCACGAAGAAGTTGCGGTCGAGGATCAGGTCACCGGTGATCTGGGTCACGCCGTTGGCGCGCAGGTCGCGCATCAGCAGCCAGAGTTTTTCCATGTTCAGCTTCGGATCGCCGCCACCCTTGAGGTAGAGATTGCCGTTGAGGATGCCGCCACTGAGGTCGCCGTCGGTGTAGAACTCGGTCTTCCACTGGTGATTAGGGCCGAGCATTTCCAGCGCCGCGTAGGTGGTCACCAGCTTCATGGTCGAGGCCGGGTTGACCGACACGTCGGCGTTGAACACGGTCGGCGTGCCCGGGCCGTCGAGCGGCACCATCACCAGCGACAGGGCGCTGGGCTGCAGTTTACTGGCCTTGAGGGCTTTTTCGACGTTGGGGGTGAGGGCGGTGTTGATGGTGGCAGCAGAAACAGGCAGGGCCAGCGGCAGAAGAAGGCCGGCGAGAAGCAGAGGACGCAACGATTTGATCATATGAAATAAAACCCTACAGTCGAGGGGAAAATAACGAGGACATGGATGAAAAAGCCCTCAGCGGTCATGAAAGTGTCGGCATTATGCCCCAAGGTGTTACCGCTTGTGCCTTGTCCGGGTGGACCAATACGTTATTTTTTTACAGGCGGTCGGCTACAGGGGCCAGAGAGTCGGGCAATCGGCGGCTTAAACTGGTAAAGTGCCCGCCGTTAATACTTAAGAGGATTGTTCCAATGGCGACTAACCGTTCCCAGCGTCTGCGCAAAAAACTGTGCGTTGATGAATTTCAAGAGCTGGGTTTCGAGCTGAACCTGGACTTCAAAGAAGACTTGTCCGAAGAAGCCATTGACGCTTTCCTCGAAGCCTTCATCAAAGAAGCCATGGAAGCCAATGGTCTGGGTTATGTTGGCGGCGACGACTTCGGTCTGGTTTGCCTGCAGAAGCGTGGCTCGGTCAACGAAGAGCAGCGTGCTGCCGTTGAAGCCTGGCTGAAAACCCGCTCCGAGCTGACCAAGTATGAAGTCAGCCCGTTGCTGGACGTTTGGTATCCGGAAAAGCCGATCAACGCGGCTAAGTGATACTGAAAAAAACGGCGACCTGAGGGTCGCCGTTTTTTTCGTCTGGGGTTTGGGTGTTCGGTTTGGGGTTTGTGGTGAGTCTGCCCCTCATCGGAACGCCGCCCGCCCAGCCCTCTCCCCCTGGAGAGGGAGCCGACTTGTGGGCTTTTCAAAGCCTGAGTTCAACTCGGTATCCCACGTCGGCGTATGTCTTCCAAGCACCTCGGTCAGTCCCCTCTCCCTCCGGGAGAGGGCTAGGGTGAGGGGCTTTTGACCTTAAGCTTTACGCCAATTCAAAATCACCAGCGTCAAAACCCCCGCAACAATCCCCCAAAACGCCGAACCAATGGAAAACAACGTCAGCCCCGACGCCGTGACCATAAAGGTGATCAACGCCGCTTCCCGTTCCTTCACCTCGTTCATGGCAATGCTTAAACCATTGATGATCGAACCAAACAGCGCCAGCGCGGCAATCGAAAGCACCAGTTCCTTGGGCAACGCCGCGAACAACGCCGCCAGCGTGGCGCCGAACACGCCGGCAATGCCATAGAAAATCCCGCACCACACGGCAGCCGTGTAGCGCTTGTTGCGATCCTCATGGGCGTGCGGCCCGGTGCAGATCGCCGCGCTGATCGCCGCTAGGTTAATACCGTGGGAGCCGAACGGCGCCAGCAACAATGAAGCGATGCCGGTGGTAGTGATCAGCGGCGAAGCCGGGACGTTGTAGCCGTCGGCGCGCAGGACGGCGATGCCGGGCATGTTCTGCGAAGTCATCGCGACCACGAACAATGGAATGCCGATGCTGATGGTCGCCGCCAGCGAGAAGTGCGGCGTGGTCCACACCGGCGTCGCCACTTCCAGATGAAAACCGCTGAAATCCAGCAATCCCATGAAGCCCGACAGCGCGGTGCCGATCAGCAGTGCGGCGAGCACGGCATAACGCGGCGACAGGCGTTTGACTACTAAATAGGTGAAGAACATGCCCAACACCAGCCCGGTACGGTGCTGCGCGGCGACAAAGATTTCGCTGCCGATCTTGAACAGAATCCCCGCCAGCAATGCCGCCGCCAAGGAGGCCGGGATCTTTTTCACCAGCCGTTCGAAGCTGCCGGTCAGCCCGCAGATCGTCACCAGCACTGCGCAGGTGATGTAGGCGCCGATGGCCTCGCCGTAACTGACACCGCCCAGACTGGTGATCAGCAACGCCGCGCCGGGCGTCGACCAGGCGATGGTGATCGGCGTGCGATAACGCAGCGACAAGCCGATCGAACACACCGCCATGCCGATCGAGATCGCCCAGATCCACGAAGAAATCTGCCCGCTGGTCAGACCTGCCGCTTGCCCGGCCTGGAACATCAGCACCAGTGAGCTGGTGTAGCCGGTCATCATCGCGATGAAACCGGCGACGATGGCTGAAGGCGAAGTGTCGGCCAGTGGGCGCAGTTGAGTGTGCGTGGCGTCGTTCATGACGGCGGTGTTCCTTATACCAATGGAGATGTCCGCCATGACGCAGACCCTTGTAGGAGCTGCCGAAGGCTGCGATCTGTTGATCTTGCTTCTTAAAATCAAAGTCAAAAGATCGCAGCCTTCGGCAGCTCCTACAGGGGAGGCGGTGTTCTGGCGGCGGATTCTGCGATCAAGCCTAAACTCAATCGTAACGGATCGTTGCAATACAGCCGAAGTCACAAACAGCCGTACAGTCGTGTTGCCACCTTCCATTGTGTACAATCGCGCTGTTTTTTACGCGATACTTGCCAGCGACCTACTGTGCCGTATTACAGTCACGGTCTATTCGCCGCAGTTCTCCCGACTCGAGTGCCCATGAACGAACAGTTGCAACCCCTCAAGAAACAACCGCGAGCAGGCAAAGCCGGCCGCAGCGGAACCCAGGACGATATTGTCTACGCGCATATCTTCGAGGCCATCCTCGAACAGCGTCTGGCGCCCGGCACAAAATTGAGCGAAGAAGCGCTGGGGGAAATCTTCGGGGTCAGCCGCACCATCATTCGCCGCGCGCTCTCGCGTCTGGCCCATGAAGGCGTGGTGCTGTTGCGGCCGAACCGTGGCGCCGTGGTCGCCAGTCCGAGTGTGGAAGAGGCGCGACAGGTGTTTCTCGCCCGTCGTCTGGTGGAGCGTGCGATCACTGAGCTGGCGGTGCAACACGCGACGGCCGAGCAGATCGCCGAGTTGCGGCAGATGGTCAACGATGAGCGCGACAGCTTCTCCCGTGGCGATCGCGGCGCCGGCATTCGTCTGTCGGGCGAATTCCACCTGAAACTGGCGGAAGCGGCGATGAACGCCCCGTTGATCAGCTTCCAGCGCAGTCTGGTTTCGCAGACGTCGTTGATCATCGCCCAGTATGAAAGCGGCAACCGTTCGCACTGTTCGTACGACGAACACACCCAGTTGATCGACGCGATCGAGAAGCGCGACGGTGAGTTGGCGGTGAATCTGATGATGCATCACATGGATCACATCGACAGCAAGCTCAACCTCGACGAGGAAGGCGCGTCGGATGATCTGCATGCGGTGTTCTCGCATTTGTTGCAGACCAAGAAGCCTGGGCGTCCTGCAGCCAAGCTCTAAGCTGATACCGAGTCGACCCCTTCGCGAGCAAGCTCGCTCCCACATTTGAAATGCATTCCCATGTG